>JAYGCN010000115.1:0-18463 GCA_046583315.1 Candidatus Hydrogenedentota bacterium | reverse complement strand
CAACAGGTACATCGTAAGCGCTATCGTAACAATCGTGATAATGGCCATACAGACCGTCTGTATGCGCAACTCGTATTCACTCTTGGTCATGTCACCCCGCGAAACGTGTTAGTCTCTGGAAACGTGCTGTGCATTCTCCAGAACTATCTGGTTGGCCGCGTCCAGGATTTCCACCAGCCTGAACGGTTTACGAAATGCGTAGATAGCCCCCTGCGCCCGGGCGAGGTGGAGAAAGTCATTCATCGCTTCCAGTGGCGCACCCGTAATCGCGATAATTTTTGCTTCCGGGTAGTCTCTGCGGAATTCCGAGATCGTCTCCAAGCCCTGTTTGGCGGGCATGAGCATATCGACGATTACCACATCGGCAGGTTGCTTCTTGTAAGCGTCCAGACCTTTCTGTCCGCCAAAAGAAGTATCCACTTCGAAACCATTGGTCTCATACAGACTTCGCAACATCTCGACCACCTGCACCTCGTCATCGATAATCAAAATACGTGGCATGTTCCCCCTCATTCATCTCGAAGAAAACACGAAGGTACTATGCACCATCGAGTAGCAGACTATCCCCCCGGATCAATTTACCTGTTCAGTAACTGCGCACTGACTATATCCGAGAAACAGGGGAATGTCAATGCACTCTTGGCGCGTCGGAAAATTGCTATTCCCTCGCATCCACCGACTGTACACACCGGAACCCGGAATTCGGCAATCCACTGTCAATCCCCGATTTACCCCGATGCGAAACCCGATATCCTAGGCAATAGTTGGACGCACACATAAACGAGCCACCGCGCTGTACCTTCTCGATGCCTGATTTAGGACCGAAAGGATTCTTATCGGGAGAATTCCGGTAATAATTCGCGCCGTACCAGTCTTCAACCCATTCCCACACATTCCCCGCGATATCGTACAGCCCGTATCCGTTGGGCTCATATTGTTTGATCGGCGCCAGCCCATCGAATCCATCTTCACCCGAGTCTTCGATGGGAAAATGACCATTCCACGTGTTCGCCATTTGCTTCCCACTGGGCGCGAAATCGAGGCCCCAGGCATACGGCATCGAATCATGTCCACCACGGGCCGCGTACTCCCATTCTGCCTCGGTTGGCAGTCGCTTACCAGCCCATTTCGCGTAGGCTACCGAATCCGTCCAGCTCACCTGGGTTACAGGATAGTCCTCCATCCCATCGATGTTCGTCTCTGGACCGTTGGGATGTCTCCACGTGGCGCCGTCTGCACGTTTCCACCATTCCGCGCCTGGAACCCTGTCTCCCGGCGATTCATCCGGCGCAAATACGATGGACCACTTCCACTGTTCAGCCTCCGTGACATATCCCGTCTCCGCCACGAAACGTTCAAACTCGCGATTCGTCACTTCATGGTCATCCATATAGAAAGCGTCGAGTGTGACTTCGTGAACCGGTGACTCATGAGCAAATCCGTCGTTGCTACCCATCTTATACGTGCCTGCCGGAATCAACACCATGCCCTCCGGCGCTTCCGGATGCTCAGCCTTCTTGACCACGGTCACACGACTACCCAACGCGTCCAAGACATCCTGAGGGTTAACAGGCTCTCGCGGTTCCTCCTGTGATGAACAGGTCGACAAGCCGACAACACAAATCGTCATCCAGCCATAGGTAATCCAATTACGCATTCCGAATCCTTTTACGCGCACTACTCATTTTTCGGGTAGAGCACCAATTCATCGCCTTCAACAGCGATTCGTTCCAATCGTGAAATGGTATCACGAATATCCTGTGAAGTTAACCATTCTTGGCGATTGATCTCGTCCTGAAGCAAGGACAACATCCATCGCGGCACCGACTCCTCCCGCACCAGAAAATCCTGTAATTCCAGCACCAGGCCGTCCGATGTCACCTGCGGGTCCAAAATCGCTACGCCATTCAGATAACGCCCCTGCATTGAGCTACTCCAAGGGCCTATCTGCAAATCCGAATCAATGGGAAGGCTCATATTGACCGCGATAAATCCGTCCTCAAATGCGATCAATACTTCCTCTTTCATCTCCTCATCCCCGCCAATCAAGCCGTTTATCTCATGCTCCGTCAATTCCAGCGGCTCAACATCCTCACTCGACTCAAGAGCCGCCTCAAAGGTCTCCAGACGCGCGTCTACCGCATCACGCTCCTCCTCACTCATCGCGACAACATCGAAGACCACCGGTGACTCGTCCGTATAGTTTTTCACGATTCCCTGCATAACTGGCGGCACCACGATGGACAGCGCGATAATTACCACCATCGCCAAGGCCGTCACCCCGAATAGCGTGAGCAAGGCGATGTGTGTACGGCGATGCCAGTGGGAGTCCTTGTCACTATCATGAAATTCGTTGGGCATCGGGCTTTCTCTGTACAATGTGTGAGCGAGTAGTTTAGGCTATATCAACAGCAACATCAATTCGGAACGCCCTCGGAGACCCTCATTATGCGTTATACAGTCGCGTGTTTAGGAATCATCACCAGCATGCTGTTCACCGCGCCATCCGTTGCACAGACCGATTCCCCGCCCAACTTCGTCATCATTCTCGCAGATGATCTCGGACTAGGTGACATCGCCCCCTACGGCAACAAACTCATCAACACGCCACACCTCACGCGCATGGCCCAAGAAGGCAGCCTGCTCACCTCTTTCTATTCCAGCGCAGGCGTATGTACTCCCTCCCGAGGGGGCTTGCTCATGGGGCAATACCCGGCACGCAACCGACTCACCGCAGATGTCGCGCGCCCATCGAACAAAATCGGCATTCCCGACGACGCCGTCACCATCGCCGACGTATTGCGCAATCGCGGCTACGCAACCGCCTGTATAGGGAAATGGCATCTCGGACACCGTCCCAATCAATGGCCCACCGCCCACGGTTTCGATTATTTCTACGGCGTACCCTGGAGCAACGACATGTCGCCCTTCGAATTGTATCGAAATTCGGAAAAGATCGAGAGCCCCGTCGACCAGACAACCATCACCGAACGTTACACCGATGAAGCCATCAAGTTCATCGAGGAACACCAAGACGAGCCCTTTTTCGTGTATCTCCCCCATTCCATGCCGCACGTACCCCTCTTCGTATCCGAAGAGTTCGAAAATAAATCGAAAGCCGGACTTTATGGAGACGTTGTCGAAGCCATCGACTGGAGCGTCGGTGAAATCATGGCCACGCTCGAACGCCTGAACCTCGATGAGAACACCATGCTCATTTTCACCAGCGACAACGGCCCCTGGTTCGAAGGCAGCGCCGGACGATACCGCAATCGCAAGGGCAGTGCCTGGGACGGCGGCATGCGTGTGCCCATGCTCACCTGGTGGCCCGGTCGCATCAAAGGCGGCACGACCTCCAATGCCATCTCCATGAACATTGACCTGCTGCCTACACTCGTCAAACTGGCCGACGCGAAATTGCCAGAAGATCGACCCATCGACGGCAAAGACATCTGGCCATTGATACAAGGCAACGCCGAATCCCCCCACGAATTCCTCTATATGTTCTTCAAAAACGATATCGCCGCCGTGCGTACCCAACGCTGGAAACTCGTGCACTCAACCATGTACCGAAACTGGTATGCCAAGGTCGGCGTACTCCCCTATTATCGCCCCGGACTGCTCTTCGACATGGAGAATCATCCGGAAGAACTCTACAGCATGACCCGCGAAAATCCCGACGTGGCCAAAGAACTGCGTGCTATACTGGAAGACGGTCAACGTACCTTGGAACCCTTAGCCAAAAAGAAGTAGACGAAAGTCGAGAAGGAACTCAGAATGGCGGAAGAATACGACGTGATAATTGTGGGCTCCGGCGCGAACGGTGGCTGGGCCGCCATGCAACTCTCCGAGGCCGGGCTCAGCGTGTTGATGCTGGAATCGGGCAAGAAGCTTAATCCCGAAACCGACTACGGCGACCATGTGCAACCCTACGAAATGAAATTGCGCGGTCGCGGTGTCCCAAAAGAACTAAAAGAGCGCAAACCGATCGGCAGTAAAAATTACGCCTTTGGCGAGACCAATCACGACTTCTACATCGATGAAGTCGACAATCCCTACACCTACCCCAAAGACAAACCCTTCTGGTGGATTCGCGGTGGAGCCGTCGGAGGACGTTCCCTGCTGTGGGGACGCCAGTCCTACCGGTTCAGCGACCTCGATTTCAAAGCCGCCAGCCACGACGGTTTCGGAGACGACTGGCCCGTTTCCTACGCAGACATCGCGCCGTACTACGAGCGCGTCGAGCGACACGTCGGCATCAGCGGACAGCGGGAGGGCTACGAACAGCTGCCCGACAGTCGATTTTTGCCGCCCATGAAAATGACCTGTGGCGAACAAAAAGCCAGGGCCGCCATAAAAAAGATGAATCGCGGATTCACCATCGGTCGCGTCGCAGTACTTACCCGTCAACACAAAGGACGCGCAGCCTGCCACTATTGCGGCCCCTGCGAACGCGGATGCCAGACGAATTCCTATTTCAACTCCCCGGGTTGCACGATTCCCTACGCCGACGCGACAGGAAACTTCACCCTCATCTCTGATGCCATCGTGCGCAACGTGCAAATGGGGGACGACGGCAAGGCGAAAGGCGTACTCTATTTTGACAAAGCCACCAAAACACCGCACGAAGCCACCAGCAAGATTGTAATACTCGCCGCATCGACGCTTGAGTCCACGCGCATCCTGATGAATTCCGCTGACGACCGCTACCAAAACGGTCTCGCGAATGAAAGCGGTGTACTCGGACACTACCTGATGGACCACGTGTATCAAGTCGGCGCATCGGGCATCTTACCCGGTGCCGGACGTAAACCAGAAATCGGCGTTCGTCCCAACGCGTGTTACATCCCCCGCTTCCGCAATTTCAAAGGCGACAAACAGCAGGACTTCATTCGCGGCTACGGCTACCAGGGCGGCGAGAACTTTACTTCCTTCGAACACGCCTACGCCATGAAAGGATTTGGCAAAAACTTCAAAGACGGCGTCCGCGACGGCAACATTTCACGCATGGGCCTATACGGCTTCGGAGAAATGCTGCCCCGCTTCGAGAACCGCGTAGAACTCGACCCCGACGTGAAGGATGCCTGGGGCACACCCGTACTCAAGGTCACCTGCGAACTCGGCGACAACGAAAAAAAGATGGTCGAAGATATTGTCGAACAGTCAAAGATGATGCTTGAAGCGATTGGTGCCGACGATATCGGAACCCTCTCAACTCCGGCGCCGCCAGGTTTCGGCATTCACGAATGTGGAACCGCACGCATGGGAAACAACTCCAAAACATCCATCCTCAATCAATTCAACCAATGCCACGATGTCAGAAATCTCTTTGTTATGGACGGTGCCGCATTCGTATCCATCGGATGCCAAAACCCCACACTCACCATGCTCGCACTCACCGCGCGGGCCTGTGACTACCTCGTTGATGAAGCCAAAAAAGGAAATCTCGCGTAGCTACGCGCTTGAACCGGGAGAATAGTGATGCCTGAACAAATGACCCGCCGCGCCATGTTGACCCGCGCAGCTGGAGCCGCCGCGACCGCCGTAACGACCTCCCACTGGATTTTCGCGCTAAACGACCAGGGCGAGATAGTCAGAGCCGCTACGAAAAACGGTAAGTGGTCGCCGGACTTTTTCTCAAAAAAGGAAATCGTACAGATCACGCTACTGTGCGAAACAATTATCCCCAAAACCGATACCGTCGGCGCACAAGAAGCCCGGGTCCACGAATACATCGATCTCATCTATTCCATCGCATCTAAAGACTCCCAAAATCGATTCCGAAACGGCCTGAAATGGATGGACAAACACTGCAAGAAGACACAGAAGACGTCTATCGCCAAAGCCAAGCCCGAAGAATTGATCGCGCTACTCGAAACCGTGAGCGATGAACATGAATCCCACCCTGAAAAACTCGAAATTGGTGTCGCATTCTTTCGCGATCTCAAAGGCCGCACCATCACCGGCTACTACACTTCCAAAGAAGGTCGCGTCGAAGAACTAGGCCTACCCGAACACACCATGATGACCACCTTCGAAGGCTGCACACATTCGGGCGATACGCACTAATTCAGAAAGGCAGATTTTCCGGTGTCTCAAATGAAAACGACTCCGGATCGTTTGGTTCCCAGCGTAGACGCCCCAGTTCACAGCTTTCATCCAGCCCGAAATGAACCCCTTCATCTTCCAACAGGAGACGCTGCATGTCGGGTCGCTCGACATCGCCCCGCGCGCTGATTTTCCCTTGGGCATTGATTACCCGCTGCCACGGCAACGATTCAGGACAGGCCCGTAATGCGTAGCCCACCGCCCGCGACGCTCGTGGTGCACCCAGAATCGTGGCAATCTGCCCATAGGTCATCACCCGCCCCTCAGGAATCCGCTCCACGATACGGTAGACGGCCTCATAGAAATTCGTTGGGTTCTTGAACCGAAATGTACGCCGACCTGCCTTCGTCATCGCCCGTCCCAATTCCATTCAGGCGACGCAATCTAGTCGCGCAGCCCATATTCCTTCAGTTTGTGATACAAGGTCGTGCGCGAAATGCCCAGCACCTTTGCCGTGGCACTTATATTCCCGCCATGATCCTCAATCAGTTACACAATGTGCGTGCGCTCAAGATCCGCCAAACTTTTTGCCGGCTCCAGAGCATTCTCGGTGTCATGAAGAATAATTTCCTTAAGCCGGATGATGGTGCTCTGACTATACGCCGCCGCACGGTCTATACACATCCGCAGCTCCCGAACATTGCCCGGCCAATTCCAACTTTCCAATTTCTCTACCGCCTCCGAAGAAAATGTCTTGGGGAGTTCATTCATTTGAAAGCAGGATTCTGCCATGAAATGTTCCGCAAGCAAAATAATATCGGATCGACGGTCTCGCAACGGTGGCACCTTGATGCGTATCCCACTCAATTGATGGTACAAATCTTCGCGAAACGTCCCAGCTGTAATCGCTTCTTTGAGCGAACCATTCACAGACGCTACGACGCGCACATCTACACGGATTTCCTCATTCGAACCCACAGGGCAAAACGTAAAATTCTCCAGAACCCGAAGTAATTTCGCCTGACTACCCATGGACAAAGTGTTTACTGCATCCAGAAAGAGTACGCCGCCATTCGATGCCTCAAGGCACCCGATACGAGCATTGTCCACATTGTTAAACGCCCCTTTGGCGTGTCCAAAAAGTTCAATCTCGAAAAGCTCTTCCTGCGTAGCAGCACATTCCACGGCTACAAAAGGTTTTTCACTCCGATTGTTACTCGCATGAAAGCTACGCGCGATGACTTCTTTCCCCGTACCGGTCTCCCCTTGTATCAAGATCGGCAATTGACTACGATTCGCCGCAGAGATGGCCGTGTGCACTTCCTGTAGCTGCGGCGAGTCCCCGACCAGTGTAATTTCGCCGTGATGTTCACCGCGCGTATGTTCATGCTGCAATACCATCTTTTCAACGGCGCAGACCGATTGGTACAGCGGCCCCAATGCACGACACAATGCAACCATGGCCTCAAGATCCTGTTGCGAGTACGCATCGGCATCTTTGACGCGCTGTATCATCAGCGCACCAACATATTCAGACCCTATGGAAATATTCGACAACATCGTGCACAAACGCTGACCATCAAGGTCGGTGGATAACAGCTTGCCGCTCGATTCCTCGCCATTGGATTTCAACATGGCACCCGGAGATTCATCATTGTCCCGCAAGAGGTTCCCGTACGAGTGAATCAGTCGTACACCACCCTGCGTATACGGCAATCCCTGAATCAAAATCCCCGACCGTTCGCGGATTCCCTTCCTGCACGTAGTCTCCATCACTGCTGAGATAAGCGTTGTTTTCTTCGCTCAAAATATTGATAGTAGAGTCGCCGCTGTGTAGCGTCCTCTTGACGCGAACACTTTCTGAGGAACACGTAATGAAACCCGTTCCGCCAATGGTCAGCTTGTCGCCCTTTTCCAGACTCCCTCGATCACGCGGCACACCATTGATTAACGTCGCATTTCGGCTACCCTGATTTTCGAAGTAGGGGGAATCGTCCTGGATGCTCACGACACAATGATTCCGGGACACCTCATTGTCGTCAATGACAATGTTGCATCTCGCTCCACGACCAATCATCGTTGGCACCGTGCTCAATGACCAGCATGAGCCACAATGAGGCCCGCTCTCGGCAATTAACAACCACATAGCACTCCGCTCCCCAAATGCCAGACTACTCTCCGGCTCGACGGTTACTCTAGCAACAGTCTTATGATGATGCAAGAAGAACTGTACACTGTCGTACAGAAACTTGTCATGTAACCCGCATTATGATGAACAGTATTAGCGATATTGTCCAGAACCTGAACAGTTTGCAACGATATCATTACAGATTCCGGCACTTTTCTAAATTTTTATACGGGATGAAATAATCGCCTGTCATCGGATACACTAGCAATTGCATCCGGCGATGCACTTCGAAACAAATCACACACAACAGGAGCCACTATGGTACTGCAACCAATTGACTACACCATCATCGTCCTATACCTCGTCGGAGTGTTGTCACTCGGATTTTACATCGGCCGAAAAATGAAGTCCGACGAAGACTACTTCCTGGCAGGCCGCTCGCTCCCCTGGTGGGCCATCGGCATGTCCCTCGTGGTAACAGACATCGGCGCCGTCGACATGGTCGCCATCGCGGGTTCTGCCTATCTTTACGGAATAGTCCTTGGCAACTTCGATTGGCTCGGCAGCGTACCCGTAATGATCATCGGTGCATTCCTCTTCATCCCCATGTTCTGGCGCGCACGCGTGACCACGATTCCCGAATGGCTGGGATTGCGATACAGCTTTTCCGTTCGTACCGTCGTGGCACTCATCTGGGGTGTCGTCTTGAGCATCAGTCTGGGCATTACGCTCTACGTCACCGCGCTGGCATTCAACCTGATCATGGGAATCACGCCGCAAGTAATCGTAGTCGCAGAAGACAGTGCGATTTACGACCAAGTCGTCGAGGCGACCGGTGCCGCGAAAACCCACGAGTTCACCTTCCTCTCCTCTATCGAGGAAGCGAATGAGCGTATCAAACATCTTGGAAACCCGAATCTGATTCTGGTCGATTCGGATTTCGCAGACCCGACATTAATCCTGTCCCCCGAAGATTCCCCCGTGACAGGTTTTACCCTCTCCGATGTCAACGAAGCATGGGGAGGCGCTACCATGGAAGTCGCGCGTACGCCCCGTTGGGGCATTATGCGCTCCGTATTCCTGATGGGGATTATCATCGGCGCGTACACGCTGTTCGGAGGCTTGAAAGCCGTTGTATACACAGACGTGATTCAGTGTGCGGTAATGATGGGCGGCTCGTTGTTCATCCTCCTCTACGGAATCTATTACGTGGGGGGCGTATCCGAATTCAGAGAGACCATTGCGGATCTCGGCGAGAGAACCCTCTATCACTTTGATCTCGTGATACCCATCGATCAGGAATATGAAGGCGAAGGAACACAGTTCCCGTGGTCCGGTATATTCCTGGGATTAGGGATGGTTCTTGCCAACGCCTACTGGATGGGCAATCAGACCATCGTGCAACGCACACTCGGCGCTCGCTCGGAAGCCGACGCGAAAGCATCCTACGTTTTCGGCTCCCTGCTAAAGGTATTTATCCCTCTTCTCATGGTCGTTCCCGGCATCATCGCGCTGGCGCATAACCCGAACATCGTGAATCCGGATACCGCCTCTTCCATGTTGGTGCGTGACATCATGCCCGCTGGTTTTGTCGGACTGTTTTTTGCCGCGTTCCTTGCGGGTCTCATGTCGAGTGTTGATTCCGCGTTGAACTCTGCATCCACTATCTGGACGAAAGATATTTACCAGCCCTTCTTCAAACCCGATGCCGACCCGCATCATTATCTGGTCGTAGGGCGAGTGATCACGGTGATATTTCTTTGTACCGCGATGATTTGTGCTAACTTCGCCGACGGATTTGACAGTATCTATACATTAATCCAAACCATATTCGGTCTGTTCCAAGGACCCGTACTCGCGATTATTGTGCTCGGGGTACTCTGGAAGCGTGCCACTTCATCCGGAGCACTCGTTGGGCTGCTCAGCGGTGTCGGATTTTCAGTTTCGCTGAACCTCATCCAAATATACGCCTCCGAAGACAACAAACTGTTTCACACCGCCGACCCCTTCCTGTATATTGCCTGGTGGTCTTTTGTCTGGGCTGTCGTGACCACCATTGTTGTCAGCTTGTTCACCAAACAAAAGTCGGCCGAAGAACTAGAAGGTCTTGTATACAAGCGTGGCATGAAAGCCGCCGACACGGAGACGTCCAATGGATAATACACTTACATCAATCGCGGACTTCTTTTCATCTATCCTGCAAGTCCCCGGCGAGGCCATGAGGAATTTAGTACTCATGATCCCTATGCCCTTCGCAAAAGTTGTCTTCATAACGTACTTCGTTATCCTTATCGTTTGGATCGGCACACTATCGAAAAGTGAGACGGTATTCAAACCCGAATTTCTCAAGAAAGAAATCAGTCTTAAACCCTTCGCAATCTTCTCTCTTTACCTTATGATCGTAATCTATACGATTTTCTAAAATGTGTCATTGCGAGGAGTCACGCCCTGGCGTGGCGACGCGGCGATCTCAATCCATACTATTTCAGGGCCGATTCTCGATAGGAGAATCGGCCTTCGATTTTCAGGCATTCCTCTTTGCCCGGTACCCCCTCCGTGCAGGTCGGATGACTCATACACGCCGCCGCCGCACAGGTTCCGAATCGCATACCCTCTTCCAGCGGCCAGCCTTCATGCAGACCACACAGCACGCCATTGTAGAAAGCGTCCCCCGCTCCGGCACCGCCCACGATATAGTCCTCCGGCAGTAGCAATGACGGCTGGAAAATCTCCTCGCCATCCTGCTTCAAAGCGTAGGCCCCGATATGCATATGAATCACGACCAATTCAGAGTTCCCATAACCCTGTAACTGTTTTGCCGAAGCACGCAACGCCTCCGAATCCAATGCCTCCCCATCCAGAATCGTATGCCCGGTAATCTTGCCCGCTTCAAACTCATTCAGAATCACATAGTCCGTGTATTTCAGTGCGGGAGGCACGATTTTGCTCAATCGATCCGAGTCCTCGCTCACCGTGTCGATCGCGGTCCTGATGCCTTCCAGTTGAAGCCGATTCAAAATCTTCGCTGCCACGGTTCCGAACTCCTCGTCGGGCGCGTCAATGCCGTCCATCAGCAACAAATAACCCAGCGCGCCAATCTTCGACTTAATCGTGTCAAAAGGCACCGTGTCATACGTGACCAACTTGTTCGCACCACGCGAATGAAAAAACGTGCGTTTGCCTGACGACTCAACGGTCATGACCTCGGTATACGATGTAGGTGCATCGTGCGAAGTGTGAAGGTTCGTCGTGTCAATGCCGAGTCGTTGGCACAAATTGAGGATACTGCGCCCATCATCGTCATCGCCCACAAATCCCACCGCTTCAATCGGAATGCCCAGATCAAAATGCGCGATGTCCACCACTAGATTGTGCGCCATGCCGCCACCCGAAAATTCCTCATTCGAAATCGTCGCAAGCGTCTGTTCCTCCGGCCACGAATCGATCATCCGCACATGGTCAATAATAAACGTGCCGATTCCCGCGATTCCGTGTCGTTCTGTCATAATATCCATGTTCTCCAGTTGATACAAGACCGAAATGCATTGTAACAAAACCATCGATTGAGCGGAAAGTAATTGATTCCACAGCACCAGTATTGCATGCTACAAGAAATCCAACGATACTTCCTCCAACCCAACGAGGTCCAGCCATGCGATACATTTCCCGATTCGCGCTCGTGCTTCTGTTCTTTGGTGTCGCACCCCCTTGCATTGCCCAGGAACAGGAACGAATTATTTCCTTTCACAGCGACATCACGGTCAACGAAGATTCCTCGATCACGGTGCTTGAGACGATCCAGATCTATGCCTCGGGGGATATCATCAAACGAGGCATTGTCCGTAAACTACCGAGTCGCTATCCCGTAACACGTGTGGAACGAGACGGTCGTAGCGAGTCCCACCATTTCGAAGATAGTGCCTTCCATCGGAACGTATATTTTGGCGAAGAAGATGTTCTCCTGCGACCCGGAGTATACACCTACACCCTGGAGTATCAGGTCATTCAGGAAGTCCTCAATTTGAAAACGCACGACGAAGTCTACTGGAACGTCACGGGGCTTGACTGGCCGTTTTCAATCGAATCAGCCTCGGCAACGGTGATCGTTCCCGATGGAGTGACCGCAAACGACGTAACCGCTGAAGCCTACACAGGCGGCAAGGGATCCAAGGGCCAGAACTATACAACGAGCATCGACCCAGATGGCGCAATCACCTACAAGACGACACGATCACTCATCGCTGGCGAGGGCCTTACTGTCGTCGCAACATTTCCAAAGGGATTCGTAAACCATCCTGCCTGGGTCCTCAGATTGATGCCACGCTCATTTTTCTCACCAGGGTCGAAAGCTGCGTTGATGAGTTCCGTACTTCTGCTCATCTACTTCATGATCGTTTGGTTTATGGTGGGTCGCGACCCCGCGACCGGGCGAATCGTTCCATCCGATCATCCTCCCGAAGGCTTCTCGCCTGCCGCTTGCCACTTCATCCTAAACATGGGTTATCATCAAAAAGTATTTACGATTGCGCTGGTGAGCATGGCCATCAAAGGAGCGCTACGTATCAAGCCTTATACGGAGAAAGTGGACAAGGTGATACCTTCCAAGAGCTATTCGATTTCGAAAGTCGGCGATTACGAGGGATCACTGGAACCTGAAGAGGATGCCGTGTCTGCTGCTTTGTTCAGCGAAAAAGATGAACTCATGCTGAGCGAAACCAACCGAAAATTCTTTACCAAGGCTCAAACGGACCTCGCGAAAACCCTGAAAGCCAACTATGGAACGGGATTTTTCAACCGGAATGGACGTTACTATTGGCCCGGACTGTTGGCGATGTATGTGTTACTCATTCGCAGCGGGTACCTTTACGGAGAAGAGGCCCTGATGATCGTACTGTTCATGACCGTATGGTTGTCTATATGGACGATTGTCGTAATCGGCCTCTGGTCCGGCGTTTACACCTTGTTTCGTGACTCTGCACGGTCAAAAAACATTGGCAAATTCGTTGGCGGCTTTGTCTTGGGGATTTTCGCCTGCTTCTTTTCTTTATTCGAAGTCATGGGACTCGGCATGCTGGTCGGCATCGTGTCTCCCGAATTCGCATTGGCCCTTGTAGCGAATATCATCCTGTTGGTCGTCTTTTTCCGCTTACTGAAAGCTCCTACCAAACCAGGCCGAGATGTCCTCGACCAATTGGAAGGTTTTCAATCGTTCCTGCGCGGAGACGGTCAGCATCGATTCGCGACAAGCGTAGACGACAGTGTTGAAGAAGTCTATGAACGCTACCTCCCCTATGCGATGGCAGTAGGTGAGGAACACGACTGGTCAGGAGCGTTCGAATCTGAACTCGCTCAAGCGTCCAAAGAACATCGCGAGACCACGCACTATCATCCAATTTGGTACGATACGTCAAGCAGTGGCTCTTTCGATGTAGGCTCCTTAGGCACAGCACTGTCTGGCGCCTTTTCGTCTGCCCTAAGTTCCGCGTCCTCTTCGTCCTCGTCATCCGGAAGTGGAGGCGGCGGATCATCGGGCGGTGGCGGTGGTGGCGGTGGCGGTGGCGGCTGGTGACGAACTCGAGAAAGTGGCCGACGGCGTGTGGCGCGTAACGAACGTCGTGCAGTACTAATCGGACAATTCGCGTGGGCGTGACCGGGCAGAGAACCGGCCGGTAGATCTAGTTTGTAATCCGTTTCGCCTTTTTACCGTTCCACATAAACGCTTTATCATCCAGCGGACGAATCCAGAAATTTCGAAAGCGTACTGGGTGATCATGATCTTGTAACTGCAACGGTCCTACGCCGGTCTTCAGCAGATTCTTCAAAATACCCTCTGTATACGTGGTCGTGCGGAAATACATCGGCGCATATTCCGACTGATGCTCAATAATGGGTGTATGATCTTGCACCAATACGCCGTTCAGGAACGCCGTGATACTGCCAGCCTCCGTAGGCACTCCGTCCTTATCGCGACGTGGCGCACGAAACACGATGTCATACACCTGCCAGGTATCCGTCGGGCGTGCCGCATTTACCAGTGGCGGACGAATGTTGTAGACCGACCCGACCACCTCTTTCGCGTCCATCGGATTCTCAAAACCATCGATAATCTGCAACTCAAAGAGTCCATGAAAATACAGCCCGCTGTTGGTCGCCTTGGTGCCCGGATCGTCACTCTTCGGAAGCGAGAATTCGATGTGAATCTGCGCGTCCCGAAAATGCAGCTTCGTCCACAATCCCTGCTGACGCTCCTGCTGTCCCGGCTTCACCACGATCGCCCCGTCTTTCATTTCCCAATTAAAACGACCGCCATCTTGGGCTACGAGCATGTCGGTATCTTCCCCGCCAAAAATCACCACGGCATCCGAAGGCACATCACTGCGCGTATCCACCCAGCGCGCCTCCTCAGATTGAGCACGAGCACAGGCTACCAGTGAAAAACCGACCAACAGCGCTGGGAGAAAACCTTTCATAGAAACCCTTTCACAATTCACGGCTGATTCAATAACGAATTTCCATGCGGCGATGACTCGGCACATGCGAGGTCTCGTTGCGGTAATGCGACTCTTTCTCCCATGTCACCGTAAATCCGAGTCGCGCGTACAAGGCTTCGGCACGCGGATTCTCGCACGACACATCCAATACCGCAGCTGTGCGCCCTTGTTCACGCCCGACGTCAATGAGATGATTCACGAGTTGCGCGCCGAGGCCTCGACTTCGGAACTCGGGATCCACACCGATATGGCCAATGTACTGAATATTTGATTTCGGGGGAGGCACGATGTGTTCGATCTGCAATACCCGTCCAATTACCCGCAATCCCTGGCTGAACCCATAGAAACCGAATATGGTCCGCGTGTCACTGAGCATAAAAGCAGGCATCTCCGTGCCGGTGAAGCCAGCTCCGGACGCGACAACCTTTCCGTCAAGCGTACCCACAATGTGATTGCGATAACCGAATTCACCGCCTTCTCGAACAAAGGCCTTCTCAAGAAACTCCAGTGCGTTCATCTTCGTTCGATGCGAAAATACGAAATTGAAGGCATCAGGCCCCGAACTAAACACTAATGGCGCGGCCGCCTCTGCATCCTCAGGCGTTGCGTCTCGAATCTGAAGTTCCATGCATCTTCCTTCTTAAGGCGCAAGCAGTAATGCGCCGACCACGACTACATCTTCCCCAAGCGCGGCGGGCATCAGCACCGTTCCGCCGCCATAGGCCTGGTACGACAATTTCACGACCTGCTCGCGCAATGGCGCAAACAAGACTTCACCCATCAAGCTCACGCCGCCGCCGATCACGAAAATTTCAGGATGCAACAGCGTGATACTGTTGGTAATAGCAAGACCAACATAACGCGCGATTTCATCCACCAGTTGGCGAGCTACTTCATCGTCTTTCGTAGCGGCCTCGGCTATTCGCGCGCAGGTGATTTCTTCTTCCTTACCATGCGTCAAATCCCAAAGCGGCGTATCGGCCGCCAGACGAATTGTCTCGCGAGCATGCTTTTCAATCGACCACCCGGAAAATAATTCTTCGAATTTACGGTAGTCGCCAGACGATTCCCCATAGGGATCGGGAACATACACATGGCCCATTTCGAAAGCGCCGCGCCCTTGTCCATCGTACAACTTTCCATCGATGACCAGCGCCCCGCCGATGCCGCTACCGATGTTCATATAACAAAAAGTATTTGAACCTTTTCCTGCCCCACAACAATATTCGGCCCAGCCCGCCGCGTTCGCATCGTTGGCAACTACCGTTGGCAATAAAAAGCGCTCTTCCAGCCAAGGCTTGAGCGCAACGCCGTCCCATCCATCCACCTGATGCGATGTCAGCACGCGCCCGGTTGCGCTTTCCACAGGTCCACCGAATCCAACGCCGATGCCGGAAATTTCGATGCCCTGCGCAACGGCGACACCTTGTAACTGAGGGACGGTCTCCGCTATCCAGTCCATGATCGCATCGGCATCACCGGGTTCAGGTACAGGAGCGTCCACGCGTTCCAGAATCTCCCCGGATTCCGTACCCAAGGCCGCCTGCAGTTTCGTACCGCCTATTTCTATGCCGATTTTGTGCATACACGTATTATCCCGTCGATTCAGATGAATTACAAGAAAAGACGCGCCTTACCTGCGTTGACTCTGTTCGTGAGCCACGCGACCAACATGCAGTTCGTCGCGGGCGGCGGCCAATTTGACCTGCTTCGTGCGTTCCGTGCGGCGGGCGCGTTGTTCTTCGGTGAGCGATTCGTAACAGCCGGGGCAACAGATGCCCTCTTCATAATGGGAGGACGCTTTATCCTCGTCGTTGATAGGGTTGCGGCAACCGCGACACAGTTCGTAGTCTCCCGGATTCAAATCATGATCCACGCTCACCCGTTCATCAAAAACGAAACACTCACCCTTCCAGGTAGAGTTTTCCTCGGGTACGTCCTCAAGATATTTGAGTATGCCGCCTTTCAGGTGGAAGACCTCTTCGAAGCCTTGATTGAGCATGTACGACGATGCTTTTTCACAGCGAATACCGCCGGTACAGAACATTGCGACTTTTTTGTGCTTCTTTGGATCGAAATGTGCCTTTACGTAATCCGGAAACTCGCGAAAGGTTTTGGTCTTAGGATCGATCGCGCCCTCAAAGGTCCCCAATTCAACCTCATAGTCGTTCCGGGTGTCGATCAGCAAGACCTCGGGATCACGAATGAGATCATTCCACTCCTCACCAGACAAATAGGTGCCAACGGTTTTATTCGGATTGGTTCCCGGAACACCCAGGGTGACGATTTCTTTCTTGATGCGCACTTTCATGCGATAGAACGGCTGCTCGTCGGAATCCGATTCCTTGTGTTCCAATTCCGCCAGGCGTTCGTCCGAGCGCAGATGCGCCAACACGGCATCGATGCCCGCGCGAGGCCCTGCAATCGTTCCGTTGATGCCCTCCTCCGCAAGCAGAATCATGCCCTTCACGTCGTTAGACATGCAACACTCCAGTAAAGAAGGCTTCAGCTCAACATGATCCGACAACGAAGCAAACTTATACAACGCAGCAATAATAATTGGGGATTCGCTCATAATACATCTCTTTCTATTCTAATATTTACACAACCCTTGGAATGCAAGGGGCTCCCCGCTCGTTTCTGAATTTACTTTTCTTTGGGTTTGTAGGTATCAATAACTTCCGCATTGAGCAACGCTTCCAACTCGTCGTCGCTCAGATCCAGATCCTTCTTCAACACTTCCGTCGTGTGTTTCGCCAGCACCGGGGCTGGCTCTATCGGTACGCTACTATCCGACATGATAGGCGGCCATCCCAGCAGCGGCACCTCACCCTGCTCTTCGTGCTCTACATGATGAATGAATCCGCGCTCCAGCAAGTGTGGATCCACGAAGAGATCTTTCGCGTCCAGCGTGGCACTACATGGTACGCCCGCTTCGCACAAAATTTTCATGGCTTCATGCTTGTCGTACTTGCTCGTCCATTCCGTGATGATTTCCATCAACTCGGCTTTGTTCTCGACACGCGCGGAGTGCTCCGAGAATTTGGGATCATCCTTCAAATCTGGACGTTCCATCGCATCACAGATGCAGCCCCACATGTGTGGTGCGACGGCCATCACGTATACGTAATCGTTCGACCCAAAGGGTTTACAGGGGAAAATATTGATAATGGGACTCGAACCGTTGCCCCGACGAGGTGCCGCGCGTTTCCCCCACTTCGATCCCAACGCTATCGACGTGCGCATGTAATAGGTCATCGCTTCTTGCATAGACAACTCGATTAGCTGGCCCACCCCGGTTCGTTCGCGCTGAATGTAGGCCGCCAACAGCGCGGCACACAGCTGCATGCCCGTACCCGAATCGCCGATAGTCAGACCGATGCGCATCGGAGGTCCGTCCGCTTCACCGGTGATGGACATCGCGCCGGACGCCGCCTGTGCCACCGTGTCGTAACTTTTGTAATCCGAATACGGTCCGCTCGTTCCGAATCCCTTGATGCGACCGTAGATAATGCCGGGATGAATCTCTTTCATCACGTCATAGCCGATGTTCAGCTTTTCGATCACACCAGGACCATAATTTTCGACGAACATGTCATAGTGCGGGAGCATTTTGAGCAGTAATTCACGCCCCTCCGGTTTTCTGAGATCAATGGCCACCGAATTCTTATTCGAGTTCCAGTTGATAAAATATTCCGTGTCCTGCCACAAGCCCATTGACAATCCACGACCCGGCTCTCCCACTTTCGTCGGCTCTATTTTTGTAATTTCGGCACCCATCCACGCGAGTGCCTGC
>JAYGCN010000024.1:0-23535 GCA_046583315.1 Candidatus Hydrogenedentota bacterium | reverse complement strand
TGGCCGTGCAGGGCGTGGTGATAAAGCCGGGCAGGTAATCATCCAGACCTACCGGCCCAAACATTTCGCCATCATCCATGCCGCGAATCATGATTACGCAGGATTTTTTGCCAACGAAATCCAATACCGTGAATCCGCCGCGTATCCTCCGTTCCGTCGCATGATGAATCTGGCCATCGAATGCGAAAACTTGATTGAAGCGGAGCGTTCGACCAGCCATTTGCACCGCGTCGTACGCAATCAGATGCATGCCTTGGGATTCAGCGGCATGGAAATCCTCGGACCAGCCCCCGCGACCATCCACCGTGTGCGCAATCGCTATCGTTGGAATCTGGGCGTGTTGTCCAAATCGAGCAAACGGCTAAATACCCTTGCGCGACAGGTGCGCGAGGAATTTGGCGAGTCTGCCCCCGCGAACGTGCTACTGAAAATCGATCTGGATCCCTACGGAATGTTCTAATAGAGGCAGGGGTAACTAATCGCACGATCAGCAAAGCGGGGAGGCGATTGCCAGACCCCAACCGAAACTTCGAGGAGTAACAAAGTGTCCGATTTACTGAAACGCGCGCGCATCGTAGGCACAGGAATGTTCCTGCCGGAACGCGTCGTCACTAATGACGATGTCTCCGAGATGTGCGATACCAATGACGAGTGGATTCGCAAGCGTACGGGCATCCACCAACGTCATTTCGCAGAAGAGGGCATCGGCGCGGCAGACCTCGGTACCGAAGCCGCGAAGATCGCGTTGGAGAACGCGGGCATGGACGCGGAAGAACTCGACCTCATCATTTGCCCGACTGTTACCCCGGATCATATGGCTCCCGGTTCGGCATTGATCATGCAGGCGAACCTGGGTGCAAAAAATGCCGCAGGATTTGACATAAATGCTGCCTGTTCTGGATTTGTCTATGGTCTCGCCACGGCAAACGCATACATTCAGACGGGTATGGCCAAGAACATTCTGCTGGTCGGCGCCGAAACCATTTCGCGGGTGTTGAATTGGGATTATCGTGAAACGGCAGTGCTTTTCGGCGATGGCGCCGGTGCTGTCGTGCTTACAGCGGACGATACGGGCCACGGTGTGCTCACCTCACATATCGGGGCGGACGGTACCGGTGCCTATATTCTCAATATGCCTCAGGGCGGATTCAAATACACACCGTCCTGGGAATACATGCGCGACAATCCTCCGATTATCGGAATGAACGGCCAGGAATTGTTCAAGCGTGCCGTAAAGACTTTTGAGAGCGAGATAAGGCTGACCCTGGAAAACGCCGGAGTCAGTGTGGATGAGATCGCGTTGTTCGTGCCGCATCAGGCCAACGGGCGCATTATTGATGCCGCCTGCCAGCGCGTCGGGCTGCCCAGCGAAAAGGCCTACATCAACATCGATCACACGGGAAACACCGTGGCCGCAAGCATTCCAATGGCCCTGCATGAGGCTTGGACAGAGGGTCGGATTAAGGAAGGCGATCTCGTGTTGTTCGCCGCATTTGGGGCCGGACTTACCTGGGCCTCCGCATTGGTGCGCTGGTGAAGCGAGCGGTCATTACAGGGTTGGGCATCGTTTCGCCACTGGGTGGCAATGCGGCTGAGGTGCTTGACTCGTTACGTGAAGGCCGGTCCGGAATACAATTTCAGCAGAGCTTCGCCGATCATGGATTGCGCAGTCATGTTGCGGGTGTGCCAAAACTCGACCCGACTTTCGAAATTGATCGCAAACATGCACGATTCATGAGCGAGGCGTCCGTCTATGCCTATGCCGCGATGAAGGAATGTCTTGCCGATGCCGGGTTGGACGAAGATGCGATCCACGATCCACGCATCGGTGTTGTGGCGGGTTCTGGCGGTGCGTCAATGATCAGCCACATGGAGGCCGCCGCAGCACTGGAAGAAAAAGGCATTCGACGGGTGAGTCCATTTTTCACCCCGCGTATCATGAGCAACACCGTTTCGGCGAATCTCGCGACCGCCTTCGGGATTAAGGGATTGAATTACTCGATCACTTCGGCCTGTTCGACAAGTGCTCATTGCATCGGTCACGCCACCGAACAGATTCAACTGGGCAAACAGGATATCGTGTTTGCCGGAGGGGCCGAGGAGGAAAATTGGACCTTGGTACTCTATTTCGATGCGATGAAAGCTACGTCGTCAAAATATAATGATACCCCCGAGACGGCCTCCCGCGCCTACGATGTCAATCGAGATGGGTTGGTAATTGCCGGTGGCGCAGGTATGGTGGCCGTCGAAGAGCTCGAACACGCCCAGGCTCGTGGCGCGCGCATCTACGGCGAAGTGGTTGGTTACGCCGCCAACTCCGACGGTGCCAACATGGTCAGTCCCAGCGGCGAGGGTGCAGTGCGATGCATACGCGAGGCCATCTCAACCGTCGACGGCCCGATCGATTATATCAATACGCACGGTACCAGCACACCCGCGGGAGACATCACCGAACTCGAAGCGATTGGAACCGTATTCGACGAGGATCGGCCCAAGATCAGTTCGACCAAATCCCTGTCAGGGCATAGTCTCGGAGCGACCGGGGCGCATGAAGTGATTTATTCCTTACTCATGATGCAGCACGACTTCATCGCCGCATCGGCGAATATTGAAGAGCTCGATCCCCATGCTGAAGGCTACCCAATCGTGCGCGAGACTGAATTCGATGTCCCCCTACGCACGGTGTTATCAAACAGCTTCGGCTTCGGCGGCACGAATGCGTGTCTGGTCCTTCAGAAACTTCACTAGGCTCTAATTCTTGTAGATCGACTTGTAGGTGGCGTAGTGCGCCAGGATACGTTTGACGTAATTGCGCGTCTCGGTGAAGGGAATCTCTTCGATGAATTCGGGTACCGACAAGTTCGGTTTTCGCCTGCGCCATTTGTCGAAGTTGCCCGGACCGGCATTGTACGAGGCCAGAGCATAGGCAACATTCCCGTCCGATCGATCGAGCATCTGCCGCAAATATACGGCACCCATGCGCAACGAATGTTGAGGATCTTCCAGGCGCGTCGCATCCTGTTTACTGATGCGTGGATCGGTGTCTCCCAGCCATTTAGCCGTGGTCGGCATCAGCTGCAGGACCCCTTTGGCGCCGGCAGACGATGTCAGATTCGGACGGTACGTGCTTTCCTGCCGTGCGATAGACAAAATCAAATAGGGATCCAGGTCCAACTCTTCTCCCAGCGAAGAAACGTAGCTCCAATAAGGTCGTGGGTATCGAATACGAAGACGCTCCACCGACTCGCGACCATCGTCCCCAACGCCGAAGCGCCGCGCGTTGGCCCACTGCATGGCAGAGTAGGCAACACCCGCCTCACCAATCGCCCGATAAAACAACTCCGGTGTCGCATGGTTGTCCAGTGTTTGGAGCAAATACAAGCCTTCCCATTCGGCTTCCTGCAAACCGTGATTCGCAAAAAACCGAAGGCGTTCGAATCGTCTGTCGTGCTTCATATCGACCAGACCGAAACCGGGGTCCTCGGCATCGAAAGGAATGGGGCGAATCAAAGAGGCCTTCGGTGTGATGGAAAGATTCGGAGCCTTGCGCTTTGGTTTGTCGAATTCGGTAACAAGAATTTCTTGGGCGCGAAAACCGTAATAGCGTGTCAACCCGGCCTGTACGGCTTTCTCGAATCGTTTCCTGGCAAGCGTTTTCTGTCCATTTTCAAGTAACACCGATCCCGCCCAGAATCCCGCGTCCGATGCGGCGGAATGATAGGGATAATCATTGAGCAATTGATCGTACATGCCCAGGGCTTCCTGATCACGATCGGCAGATCGATAGGTGTGACCCGCCTCGAGAAGTGCCTCGGCGGCGTCACCGCGATCGGGAAACTCTTTCACGAAAATCTGGAACCACTCGACTGCCCGATCATAATGTTTATACCGCGCGTGAGCCTGCCCCAGTCGCATGACCCCTTCGGCGGCACTCGCAGAATCCGGATAGGCGCTGAGCAACTGATTCATTACCCGGTCCGCTTCGTCCCACTGTTCGGCCCTGATGAGCGAGATGCCCGTGTACAGCAATGCCTTGTCCGCCCAGGATTCCTTTGGATACTCTAGGGCCAGCTCCTCAAGCATGCGCTGCCCCTGCGTTTTCTTGCCCTGCATAATCAGCAGTCGTGCCGAGAGTCGTTTCCACTGGATTGCCAGGTGCCGCTCGGTCAGCCAAGTCTGGGGAATTGATGTAGCGACCTTTGTCGCCTCGGAGACCTTGTTGGAGCGCAACAGACCCAGTGCCGCCTGCATACGGTCATCCGCGCGATCCGACATGGCCAGAAGGCGAGACGCTTCAAGACGTTTTGGGTACCAACCGATCGAAATGACTTTATTGCGAAAGAAGTTGAGACCGTCATGAAACCGCGACGGGATTTTCAGGTCGTTTTCCGCAGCCCGCCATCGCAGATCGTCCAGCCACCATAAATCGACCGGAGATTTGACCGCATAATCGTAATGGGCGGCCGCACCTTCGCGGTCACCGTTTCTTGACCGCAGGCGCGCGAGTTGAGCGTGAGCCCACTGCACCCAGGGCCCCGTGGCATGTTCGCCGAGAACCGTCTCGGTCTCGCGAATCGCTCCCGTCACGTCACCCGCCATCGCGCGCGCGTTCGCAGCACGAAGTTTGGCATAGGGGGCGAGCGTGGGGTCCATCTGCGCCACAGCGATATACCCGTTCATGGCATCAGCGTGTTTTCCGCTACGACCCAGTTCGTGGGCTTCAAGAAAGGTGGACTCACCGGGAAGCAGTGAAAAGGAGCACAGTAGCGCGAGGGAAAGCAGAGAATTCATTGCATCAATTATCCAAAACCAAAACTGATTGACCCGCGAATCATACCAAACCCGGAACCTTTTTGCGATTAGAGAGGATCCCCCTAATCCGATGCCCGCGGAATTTCATATTCCTTCATCTTGCGCCATAGTGTTGATCGAGAGATACCAAGCGATTTCGCCACCTCCGTCTGATTGCCATTCAGCTTCTGTAGCGTACTTTCAATTAGCCGTTTCTCCATTTCATCGATGGTGAGCGTCTCATCGGAGGTGTATTGTGGAAGGCTCAGGCGCGCGCCCTTCCCGAAGCGCATCTGATCCGGCAAGTCGTTTACCGTCATGACTTCGCCATCGGCCATAATCACGCCATGCGCAATGATGCTTTCGAGCTCACGCACATTGCCGGGGTATTCATAGTGGGTCAGCACGTTCCAGGCATGTTGATCGATGTCGTACACCCGCTTGTCGAATTTCGTGTTGAATCGTTTCAGGAATTGCTTGGCCAATGTTTGTAAGGCATCCGCGCGATCGCGCAAAGGCGGGATGAGTATTTGAAAAACATTAAGACGAAAATAGAGATCCTCCCGGAATCGTTTTTCGTTCACATCCTCGATCAAATTGTGATTGGTCGCCGCGAGAATCCGCACATCTACGTGGTGATTGGTCGCCTCACCCACACGCCTGATTTCTCCGGTCTGCAACACGCGCAACAATTTCGCCTGAGCCGTCAAGGCCATATCGCCGATTTCGTCCAGAAACAATGTGCCGCCATCCGCCGCCTCGAAGAGACCAACTTTATCGGTCTCGGCGCCCGTGAACGCGCCTTTCACATGGCCGAACAGTTCACTCTCCAAAATATGCTCCGGCAATGCAGCGCAATTGATCGCGATAAAGGGTTGTTCACGACGTGGACTGAGCTGATGAATCACGTTGGCCATCACCTCTTTACCGGTGCCGCTTTCACCCAGAAGTAACACTGTGCTGTCCGTTGGCGCGACCTTGGTGATGAGATTGGCCACTTGTCGCATAGCAGGACTGGTACCGATCAGTTCTTCAAATAAATGATGTTCATGCTCCTTGAGCGTCTCGTGCAGCTCCAGATCGCGCAGGGCTTTGCTGATGACCCACGCCATATCCGACGGCGGGCTGGTTATGGGAAGGTAAAAGAATGCACCGTGCCTGATGCCCTCCAACGCATGTTCGAAATGATTCACGTCAAACAGCAAAATAATCTGCGTCTCGAACTTCTGACTCGCCACAAATGAAATCAAATCGGCATCACTGTCGCGATCCAGTTCCAGATCCAATACCAGAATATGATAGTTGCGCTGGCCAATCTCGCGAAACACGCCCTTGGAATCGTGGCACCGCTCGACCACACACCGCTCCGAGGCCAAGAAGTGCGTAAGCGTATCCGCGTAGTCCGAGTCCTCAGTGGCGATGAGAATATGGGGTTTATCGATAGAGGCCACTTTTTCGACTCCTTTATAATGAAACCATGCATAGTATATCAATAAACGCTGCGTTTCGCAATGAAACATGAAAAATTTACAATTATTATAGCTCTAAATTGATACGAAATGCATATCGGTTCGGATTGGAACTCGTTTCGCGTTTCCGGTATTCTCTATCCATGTCCGATTTACCCTTCGATTTCGCCGTTGCCGATTATCCGCTCGCCTCTTCCTCTTTATACAACGTGGGAGGCCCTGCCAGGCTGGCCTTAATGCCCCGTAACCTGCATGAAGTGGAGGAGGCTTACGCATGGCTTGCCCTGCAGGATGAGCCTTGCCTGGTGCTTGGTGGCGGCTCGAATGTGCTGATTGCGGATGCCGGCTTTCCGGGAATTGTCTTGTTTACGACCGAACTCACACAAATCGAAGAACTCGGGGATGATCGCTATCGGGTCGAGGGCGGGGTCATCTTGGACACGATGCTAAACGAGACGATCCTCAAGCACAATTACGAGGGCGCAGGTGGCCTGACGGGAATACCGGGAACTGTCGGCGGTGCCATTTTCATGAATGCGGGAACAGTGAACGGATCAATCTGCCAGCTGATGGAGTCTGTGGAAATAACGACGGACTCGGGGACTCAGGAAATCGCAATTGATAAATCAAAATACAGTTATCGAGGACAGACATTTTGTCCACCGCGCGGGCTGATTGTCAGCGGGACGTTTCAATTTGGGCCGACCAAAGAGGATCAGCGGGCGATTTACGACAAGTACATTGCGCGGCGTAAAGAAACGCAGCCGCAAGGCCATTCGTGTGGCAGCGTTTTCAAAAATCCGGAAGGGGATCATTCGGGTCGCCTGATCGAATCCTGTGGGTTGAAGGGTACCCGTCACGGCGGCGCGGCCATCAGCGACGTGCATGCGAATTTTATTGTGAACGATCGCGATGCGACTAGCGATGATATTTTGTCCCTAATCAATCTTTGCAAAGAAACCGTATTGCGCGAGCATGGCGTACAGCTTGAAGAAGAAGTGAAAATCTACGGCATCGAAAAGTCGCACGGTCATTGAAGGCTTAGCGAAGGCGGATTGTGGTAGAGTGCTTGCAGGGGCGAGGGGATGAACCCGATAACGCGCGAAGGAACAACTAGGCTATGAACATGAAACAGCTCTTCGACCTGGTGGCCAAAGAAGGTGCTTCCGACTTGATAGTGAGTGTTGGCGCGCCACCGGTATTGCGTGTCAACGGTCAACTCCTGCGCACCAAGGGAGATGCCTTGACTCCCGAAGCCTCCAAGAAAATGATCTATGACCTGCTATCCAAGGATCAGATTCTTACCTTCGAGGACCATAAAGAACTCGATTTTTCTCTCGCCGTCGGGCGCAAACATCGCTTTCGGGTAAACGTCTACTACCAAAAAGATACGGTTGCCGGAGCATTCAGGCCGATCCCCACCGAGATTCCCGATTTAGGCGAGTTGGGTCTGCCGCCATACGTGGGCGAACTTGCCAATGCCAAGCAGGGACTCGTGTTGGTTACAGGTCCCACGGGTCACGGTAAGACGACGACGCAGGCATCCATCATCGATATCATCAACAAAACCCGAGCATGCCACGTGATCACGGTGGAGGATCCTATTGAATATGTACATGAACACAAGAACAGCATCGTGGATCAACGTGAAATCGGCGGTGACACACATTCGTTTATCACAGCATTGAAATACGTGTTGCGGCAAGATCCCGACGTGATTCAAATTGGGGAAATGCGTGACCTGGAGACCATTCAGGCGGCATTGCGCGCAGCAGAAACGGGTCACCTGGTATTCGCAACCTTGCATACCAACGATGCCGTGCAGTCCGTCGACCGGATTATCGATGTATTTCCCGCCGAAGGTCAGCAGCAAATTCGTTTCCAGCTGTCAATGGTATTGCTGGCCGTCGTTTCCCAGCGTCTATTGCCGCGACAGGACGGGGAAGGCCGGGTTGTGGCCGTAGAACTGATGAAAAACAACACAGCAATCGCCAATCTCATCCGTGAAGGCAAGATTCACCAAGTCCAGAGCGCGTTGGAGACGGGTAAGAAAGAAGGCATGATTACGATGGACCGTAGCATCCAGGGCCTGTATACGGACGGATATATCAGCCATGAAGAGGCCGTTGCGAACATGCGTAACCCTAAGTCATTGAAGTAGTTACAACAAACCGTGTAAACTGATTGAAATTTATCGAAACTTTTACCGATTTCTCGGTATATACTTGTAATTACAGGAGTTAGCCGGGGGACGCGGAGTACAGCCCGCAAACATATGGTGTCAGGTAGATGGGTAAAGAGACAAATAAGAAGTTAAAACCACAGGCAGGCACGCATTTACGTGTGCTTGAGCGCAATGCCACGCTTCCTTTGGAGGACATGAGTAGCGAAGATCTCATGCTTGAACACGGCAAGGGATCCGAGCAGGCCTTCGAATTGCTGGTTCATCGTCATCAAAAACAGATCATGAACTATATTTATCGCATGGTTCAGAATCGTCAGGTCGCCGAAGAAATTGCACAGGAAGTATTTCTGGCTCTGATAAAAAATGCGGGCCGTTATCAACCCACGGCAAAGTTCACGACCTATTTGTACACCATCGCGTCCAATATGATTTCGAAAGAATGGCAGCGGCGCAAGCGTCGTCCTGTGTTGATGAGCTTGTTCGGGAATTGGGGCAATTGCGATTCCGACGGCAGCACCTTTCATCCACTGGAGCATGTGGCCGACGAAAAAGCGGACACGGTGGGTAAGTACAGACAGGTAGAAGTGTCGCGCGCAGTAAATGAAGCCCTGGAACATCTTCCAGCACACCAGCGCGAGTCATTCGTGCTGCGTCGTTTCCAAGATTTATCGTATAACGAGATCGCCAAAATTACCGGCGTTCCCGTTGGGACAGCAAAATCTCGAGTGGTGCGTGCCGAGCGGGGGTTACGGCCGTACCTGGAGAGATTTCGTGAGTACGTAACATAAAGGTTAAGGTTGTGATTGGATTTCGAAAAATTAAGCATCCCCCGCAAGCCGCGTTAATGGATCACGCCGAAGGATTGGTTGGATTCACTGCCCGATTGGTGCCCGATGTCGTTTCTCACGTCGCGAGGTGCGCGCAATGTCAATCACGGGTGGACGAAATGAAAGCCGATATTCGCGTCATCAATCAGCTCGATTCGGTCGAGCCTTCCAGCGAGTTCACGTCCTCGGTTCTGCTTGCTGCACGAAAAGTGAGGGGACGTCGTCGCACGACCGCCTCCTTTCTGAAAACCAGTGCTGTTGCCGCGTCGTTAGCCCTGTTTGCTGCTGTATTGCCCACGTATGTGATGCAGCCCGAAAAAATGAATTCGTTTGATGCTATCGAACAGACCGTAACCGAAGTGACCAAGGCCGAGTTGTTTATGTTGCCCCTATCCAGTAAAGCCTCCCCCGAAGAAATGTTATTGGCTCCGGCCGTCCAGGGCTCTCATCGCAGTCCCGGATCGGATTGGGAACGTGCACAGCATCGTGCGCTTGAAGCCTACGATAGCGATATCGCCGAGGCCGAACTTGCCTTGGCAAGTAACCGTGCACTCACTCGCGCATCCGTGCTGATTGATCAGAGTCGCGCCCGCAAGGCCCGCACCCTGAAGGATGTCTACACCGAAAGCCGCTAATCTCACAATGAATCGTTGGATGCCTATAGGCGCCAGGATATTCGTCTTGGCGCAATTTTTTTTGCTGGCCCGTGTTGACGCGCAACCCCCTACGTCGGCGATGGGGGGTATCGATCTGACAGGAATGGTGGTCTTCACCCGTGAGGTCGAGAATCATTACCCGATCACCGGAAGCGGGCAGCTTTTTGTTTCGAACCAATTCGGCGCGATACGGGTATCGACCTGGGACAATCCCGTTATCAATATGAAAGCGGTCATTCGGGTGGGTGCGGAAAACCTGATGCAGGCCGAACGATTCGCTCAGACCATCTCTGTGGAAGGCAGCCATGTCGACGATCGTGTTGAGTTGCGCACCGTCTATCCGGACGTTGATGATGCCAGTTCGGTCGGCTATACAGTCGAACTGCAGATCACGGTTCCTTCCACGATTACGCTGGCTGCGGAGAATCGCTTTGGGGATATTTTTGTCTCCAATGTCAATGGACAGGTCAATATCAACTCCAGCTACGGCGCGATTGGACTGCAAAACCTTGGCGGTCGTGTTCACGTTCGTGCCAAGGGCGACTTTCCGCTGGAGGTGCGTGGTCTGCCCAGTGGCGGCACGTTTTTCTTGCGCAGTACCCAATCACAATTCTCTGATATCGGCGGCACAATCACCATCAACAACTATCTGGGATCAATTCACCTGGATCAGCTTCACGAGACGGCGCAAGTGTCCGCCACCTGCGACAATGGACCCATTCGTCTCATCTTGGCGGCGGGCGCGAAGCCTTCTTTGTTGGCGACGACCGAATTTGGCGATATCGAATCGGATTTTCCCGTGACCCGTCAGCGCTGGGGTAAAAAGACCCTGATAACGATTCAATCGCCTGACGCGCAACAGCACATTGAACTCAATGCTTCCTTCGGCTCGATTTTAATTCAGAGTCAGTCTCTTGAACCACTCAAAGCGACGAAACAACTAGCGGGTTCGGAGCCTGTGCGGGAGGAGTTGAAGGCGACGATACCCTTCGCCGAAGGTCAATCGCTTCTGGTCGATGCCATGGGGGGGGACGTGACCCTGGAAGCGACCGGGGTGACGAATGAGATACTTTTTGAAGCCACACGATTTGTGCGCGTCAACAATGTTGCCAACGCGCGTAAAGCACTGGAAGGTTTGGCGTGGACGTTTGACGATGTCGGAACAGAAACCCGGATTCGCACGACGTTGGAGAGTGATGTCCAGGCATTGGGCATTACCGAATACAAAATGCATCTGCGCATTCGCTATCCAAAGGCCGCGAACCTCAAGGTGGTTCATCAGTCGGGAATGACGAGCGTACACCACGCGGAGGGCACCGTCGGCATCGAGCAAAAGTCGGGCGACGTACATGTTGTTGGTACAGCGGGTGCCGTGGATATCGCTGTCGGTGCGGGGCATGTAGACGTGCGTGACAATACGGGATCGGTTACGGTTACGGTAGAGGAGGGAACGATTCGCACGCAGAATTCAAAGGGTGTGCTTAAACTCGAAGGCCATCGTGGGAGAATCGTGATGGAATCTCCGGGCGCATCCGCTTACGTACGAAATACCGATGGGGATGTTCGAATCGTAGCTTTGGAGGGCGTGTTCGCCGACATCGATGTAATGACGACGAACGGAAATATCAACATGGTCATTCCGCCGACATCGGACGTGCTGCTAATGTTGAATGCGGAAAACGGAACCGTGTACAGCTCATTTACGGTGACGGGAAGTCTTGAAAAACGCACTCAAACCTTTCAGGGACGACTCAATGGGGCCACCCATCGCGTGCTTCTGCAGACGATTCAGGGCAATATCGTACTGGATTAAACGGTTTGGTACTCGATTCCCGATTTTGTCTGGCTTGCGCAAATCCATTTGGCAGTGTACACTTGCTCCCTATGATTACCGAATATATTACGGATGCCAAAACGGTCAGCGATCTCTTCCGCCGTCGCATCGCTGAATCCGGAAGCGAAGTGGCCTACGAACAGGAGGTCGACGGACACTGGATACCGAAAACATGGGATGAATATGGCGAAGAAGTGAAAGCTTTCGCGCTGGGGTTGCGTGCGCTGGGTGTGGAGTCCGGGTCGCGGGCGGCCATCTGGGGCGATACCATGGCGCAATGGACGATTGCCGATCTGGGTGTCATGGTCAATCGAGGATGCACGGCGGGTATCTACCAAACGTGTACCGAAGAGCAAGCCGCCTACATCATTTCCGATACCGCGGCGACTGTGGTGATAACCGATACAGCCGATCGCCTTGCCAAGGCCAAGTCGGTGCGCGATGAAACGCCCTCGGTCAAAATTTATATTCTGTGGCGCGACGAGACCGATGGTGCTCAAGATACCTATACCTTCGACGCCGTGTGTGAAATGGGGCGCGAGGCTGCCCAGAAAGACCCAGCCGTCTACGATGCGCTGGTGGATGCGGTGGAACCCGAGGACACGGCGGTGTTGGTGTATACCAGTGGCACGACCGGTCCGCCCAAAGGCGCGATGCTCTCGCACACCAATTGCCTGTTCTGTTCGCGAGCAGTGTATGATCGGCTTGAGTCGATTCCGGATCAGTCGGCGGTGTCGTTTCTCCCGTTGAGTCATGTGGCTGAACACGTGGTCGGGTTTATCGGACGCCTCTTTGGTGGTACCAAGGCGTATTTCCTGGATGATATGTTTCGCTTTGCCGAGGTTGCCCAGGCCAAGGGTCCGACGCTAATTGGTGGTGTTCCCCGAATATACGAGAAGGCCCACGCCGCCATTCTGGGTCGCGTCGAATCGGCACCGCCCGCGCGACAAAAAATATTTCACTGGGCGATAGGAGTCGGTCATGAAGCCGCCCAATACCGCATGGCCGACGAATCGATACCCGTGGTTATCGCCTTGAAATTCAAGATTGCCGATGCGCTGGTATTGACTAAAATACGGGCCGCATTGGGGGGAAAAGCCAATGTGATCGTTTGCGGTGCGGCACCCATTGCACAGGAAATCGTCATTTTCTTCAACGCGATCAATATCCCCTTTTATGAAGTCTACGGCATGACTGAATCATCCGGCATCAGCCACATGAACGGCAAACGCGACTATAAACTGAATACCGTTGGTATGGTCGTGAAAGGTTTCGAATGCGTTATTGCCGAGGATGGCGAGATTCTCGTGCGCGGCGATGGCGTATTTCAGGGTTACCTCAATCAACCGGAGGCCACAGCCGAAACGATCGATGAGGACGGCTGGCTGCATACCGGGGACATCGGCGAAGTGGATGCGGATGGATTTCTGCGCATCACGGATCGCAAAAAGAATCTCCTCATCACGGCAGGAGGCAAAAATGTCGCGCCGTCCAACATAGAGCTTCTTATTACGCGTGAACCGATCATATCGCAGGTGGTCGTCATCGGCGATCGACGTCGATTTTTGTCTGCACTCATCACCCTTTCAACCGAAGGCCTTGAAGAGTTACGTGAGAGTGACGAATTTTCTGGAATGTCTGTAGACGAAATACGGGAGACCGAATCGATACAATCCAGAATCGAAGACAGCGTAAATCAGGCGAATTCCGAGTTGGCGCGATACGAAAATATTCGAAAATACGAAATTCTTCCCGAAGAATTCACCATTGAATCCGGCGAATTGACCCCAACGATGAAAATCAAACGCAGAGTGGTGTTCGAAAACTACGACTCAGTTATTGAAGGCTTCTACGCCGAGGCCTAACGACGGGTTAGCGTGTGCTTTGGTGGACGCGGATAGAGATCGCTGAGTTGTCTCGGATAAATTTCGCGAATACGTTCATAGAGAAACCAGGTCAGTGACTCTTTTCCTTCCTGCTTAACATCCTCAAAACGTAAGCCGTATCGATTGCTGTCTCCGTCGGGCGTGGGGTCGCAGTAGACCACTCGACATTGTGCTACCGTCGTTGGCCGATTGGGCAGGTTAAATCGAATGGACACCATCGCGCCGGGTTCCAACTCCCATTTGCTGTATAACATTAATCCATCGATGGTGATGTCCACCATGCGGCAAGAATGAACCTCCGGCTGTTCGACTACCTGCAGGGAGACGGGAAAGTTACAGGGAACCCGCCAGTTCCGCCGCTCCCTGTTGTTCAGGCCTGACTCGGAACGTTCGAGCATAATTCCGCCCTGATTCACCTTTGGCCCCGCAGATACGTGCGCATGAAATCCGACGAATCCGTCTTCGGTTTTGAACGTAAGCTCGACCCCGGTTCCGTCTTTGATAATGTCCGAGGTGGGGTAACTCACCCAGATGGAATCTTCTGAGAGGCCCAATACTTCCACCACTATGACGCGTTTCGTGGCGGTCAGAAAACATTCCTGGCCCACAGTCAATACCAATTGAGCAGCCATGTCAGATTCCTCTGGTTATACGTCCATCATCAGGTTCATTGGGCTTTCGAGTGCCTCACAGACCCATCGTGTAAATCGTGCCGCGTCAGCCCCATCGATGATTCGATGATCGTAGGACAAGGATAACGGCATGAGCGTACGCGGTACAAATTCGCCATCGATGAAAACGGGTTCAACACGGGAGCGCGACACACCTAGTATAGCAACTTCCGGCGCGTTGATGATGGGGGTGAACGACGTTCCGCCGATACCGCCCAGGTTGGTAATTGTCATGCAGCTTCCTTGAAGTTCATCCAGCCCTATCTTTCGGGTGCGGGCACGCTCAGAAATCTGTGTCAATTCAACGGCGATATCCACCAGACCCTTTTTATCCACGTTTTTGATCGAGGGCACCATCAGGCCGTGTTCGGTATCCACGGCAATGCCAATGTTGAAAAACTCTTTGTAAATGATCTCCGCCGATGCGGGGTCGATACTGCAGTTGAACTGGGGAAAACGCTTCAGCGCTTCACTCAGCACTTTGACGAGGATCGATGTTAGGGTGAGCTTACCGCCTGCCGCTTGAGCCGGCCCGCCGTAGGCCTTGCGAAATTTTTCCAGCTCCGTCACGTCGGCTTTGTCGTTCTGGGTAACATGGGGAACGGTCGTCCACGAGCGCGTCATGCTTTCCATGGTTATCCGACGTATTGTGGACATGCTTTCACGACGCACCGCACCCCAGCGTTCGAAATTGGGAAGGGGAGCCGCTCCGGGTGCCGATGCGGATGCCGCTGGTGTAGGGGTCGCCCGGCGTGAGGCACCTTTTTTGGCGTGCGCCTTCACGTCCGCAGCGCTGATGCCCCTATCCGGGTCGGTGGCGGTTACATCGCCAATCGCAACCCCGATTTCCCGGGCGAGTTTACGCACCGAAGGCGCGGCACGTACCGGACCGGTTTGTTTTGCTGCAGGCGCGGTCGCGGGTTCAGGATAGGGGACTGGTTCAGGTGCAGGCTCCGGTTTGGACTCCGGTTTAGGCTCTGGTGCAGAGGCAACAACGGGTGGTGGAATCGGTGCAGGCGTTTTTTCGGGTTTCGCAGCGGGCTCCGGCTCCGATTTGCTTTTCGCCGGAGCACTTCCATCGGCATCGAGCACGATAATGCCTTGACCCACCGACAACGTGGCGCCTTCTTCCACTTGAATCTCGGTAACTATGCCAGCAATGGCACACGGGACTTCCACAACAGCCTTGTCGGTTTCGAGCTCAACAACCGGATCGTCTACCGCAACCGTATCACCCACTTTTACGAGGACAGCGGTCACCGTGCCGGAATCAATATTCTCTCCCAGTTCGGGAAGGGAAAATGTAGTCGCCATAGTTGGATTTTCGTCCTTTAGGGTTGATTAGTGTCGTTCGGGATTGGATTTAGAGGGTTCAATTTCAAGATCGGCGATCGCTTTGCTTACGACGCTTCGATCCATCGTGCCCTCTTCGGCAAGTTCGTGTAAGGTGGCCAACGCGATGAACCGTGCATCCACCTCGAAATGATTGCGCAATTCGGCGCGGGCCTCACTCAGACCGAAACCGTCTGTGCCGAGCGTATGAATGGATCGCGGAAACCAGCGTGCGATGGAATCGGGCAAGGCCTTCACGTAATCGGATGCCACCACCAGTACACCGTCTTCGTCTGTGAGGCACTGTTCAATATACGCCTGACGTGGTGTCTCCTCCGGATGCAACATGTTCCAGCGTTCCGTTTCCTTGGCATCGCGGTGAAGCTCCTTGTAACTCGTGATGCTCCAGACGTCCGCCGCGACATCATAATCGTTTTCAAGGATAGCGGCCGCTTTGATGACTTCATTCAAGATGGCACCACTGCCAAACAGTTGTGCGCGGCCTTTGGATTTCTTCTTCTTGCTCGCTGCGAATCTGTACAGGCCCTTAAGAATGCCTTCTTCAACACCCTCGGGTTGCGCGGGATGAATGTAATTGTCGTTTTCGACGGTTAAGTAATAGAAACAATCCTCGCCATCGACGTACATGCGCTGGATACCGTCGCGAATGATTACCGCGAGTTCATAGGCAAAGGCTGCGTCGTAGGCTTTGAGGTTCGGTATGGTATAGGCCAATAGATGACTGTTGCCGTCCTGGTGCTGGAGGCCTTCGCCGGCCAGGGTCGTTCGTCCGGCTGTAGCGCCGACGAGAAAGCCTTTGCATTGCATGTCACCCGCTGCCCACACAAGATCGCCGATGCGTTGCATTCCGAACATGGAGTAATAAATGAAAAAGGGAATGGTGTTGATGCCGTGGGTGGACCATGCAGTGCCTGCCGCGATAAACGAGGCCATGCCGCCCGCTTCCGTGATGCCCTCTTCGAGAATTTGACCGTCCGTGGCTTCTTTGTAGTAAAGCAAGTTGTCTGCGTCAACGGGTTCGTAGAGCTGACCCACATGGGAGTAGATGCCTACGCTGCGAAACAAAGCTTCCATGCCGAAGGTGCGGGCTTCATCGGGCACGATGGGTACCATGAGCTTTCCAACATGTTCATCGCCAAGCAATTTGGTGAGGATACGCACGATGGCCATGGTTGTTGAGATCGTCCGGTCGTCCGAGCCAGTGGCGAATTCGTCCCAGAGTTTTGAGGTCGGGGCATCGATCGGCGTGAATGCGGTACTTCGCGAGGGTAGCGATCCGCCCAGGGCCTCGCGACGTTTCTTGACGTAGGTGATCTCCGTACTGTTTTCGTCCGGTTTATAGAATGGCGCAAAGGCCACATCTTCATCGCCGATGGGAATGCCGAATCGGGTCCGGAAATCCCGCAATTCATCTTCGTTCAATTTCTTTTGTTGATGGGTAACGTTGCGTCCTTCTCCTGCCTCACCCAGTCCGTATCCCTTCACCGTTTTCGCCAGGATGACTGTGGGCGATCCGTGATGGTTCACGGCCGCATGGTACGCGGCGTAGACCTTCTGCATGTCGTGTCCACCGCGGCGCATGCGATGCAGTTGATCGTCAGTCAGGTGTTTGATCAGATTCGCGATGCGCTCGTCGCCGTCGCAGAAGTGCTCACGCGTATACGCGCCATCGGTCACGGTATATTTTTGGTATTCGCCGTCGACCAGTTCGCCCAGGCGATTCACAACGGCCCCATCTTCATCTTTTTCGAAGATGGGATCCCAATCATTGCCCCATATCACCTTGATTACGTTCCACCCTGCACCCCGGAATTGCGCTTCGAGTTCCTGAATAATTTTTCCGTTGCCGCGCACGGGTCCATCAAGGCGTTGAAGATTGCAGTTGACGACAAAAATAAGGTTGTCGAGTTTTTCACGGGCGGGCAGGCTGATAGCACCGAGTGCTTCTGGTTCGTCGGTTTCGCCGTCGCCCAAAAATGCCCAAATTTTCTGATCGGTGGATTCTTTGAGTCCCCGATCTTCGAGGTAACGATTGAAGCGCGCCTGATAGATGGACATGATTGGCCCGAGACCCATGGATACCGTCGGGAACTGCCAGAATTCGGGCATCAGACGAGGGTGAGGATACGAAGAGAGGCCGCCACCCTCGGCTGTTTCGCGTCGAAAGTTTTCCAGCGTCTCCTCAGTGATACGTCCTTCCAGGAAGGCACGGGAGTAGATGCCCGGAGCGACATGCCCTTGAATGTAGAGCAGATCGCCGCCACATTCGTGTTCAGGTCCGCGGAAAAAGTGATGAAACCCAACATCATATAGCGTCGCCGAAGATGCATAGGAAGAGATATGCCCGCCGATGCCGTCCGATTGTTTGTTGGCCCGCACTACCATGGCCATGGCGTTCCAGCGCATGATGCTGCGAATGCGTTTCTCCAGTTCCATGTTGCCGGGGTAGGTCGGCTGATCGTCGACCGGTATGGTGTTGATGTACGGCGTGTTCGCTGAGAAAGGCAGACGAATGCCGGACGTATGCGCGCGCGTCTGTAGCTGACGAAGTAAATAGCGAACGCGTTCGGGCGTTTCGCGGCTAATTACGTCGTCCAACGATGAGAGCCATTCCTGACTCTCGGCTTCTTGTTCAGGGGTAGGGTGAAAATCTTTGTGCACGGGTGTTTCCTTAAATCGTCGTATGGAGAACCGATCTCATTTGCGCAGTTCCGCTGTTTCTATCATATCAAATCGTCACAAATTTGGTGAGTCGGAACGAATGCGTTCGACGCAACGCTTCTAATTAATATCCGGCACCTTGAGTCGTTGACCGACATAAATGGAGTTCGGGTTCTTGAGTTGATTAAGGCTCACAATCGTCTCGATGCTGGTTTCATGCTCACGCGCAATTTTGCTCATCGTGTCGCCTGGCTGTACTTTGTAAGTGGTCAGTTTTGATGGCAGTGGGGTTGATTCAGGGCTTCCTCGCAGTACAGCCTGCGATTCCACGTAGATGAGCAAGGAGGTGTTGGCTTTCAATTCACCTTCAAGTTCGTTCCAGGCTCTGATGTCGCTAACGCGTACCTTGTAGCTCGACGCGATCGATGTCAACGTTTCGCCCCACTTTACTTGGTGCACAAGTTTAAACGGAGAGAATGCCACGGGTTCGATTTCTGGTTCCGCTTCGATGACTTCCGGCGCAGGAGCCTGCGTTGGCTCGGGCTCAACCTCCTCCGTTGTGGACGGAGTGCTCTCCTCAACCGATTCGTCTTCGACCACAGGAGCCACCGTTTCGGTTTCCTCCGGCTCGATCTGTTCCGAGTCGGGCATGAGATCTGCTTCGGGTGTCTCTTCCGGCGCGATATCAGCATTCAGATCAGACACTTCCACTTCGGCTCGCGCAATCGTTACGGTTTCTTCGGACATAACTTCCTTTTCAACGGGGATTTCTTCGGGGACGGATTCTGGCTCCGGCTCAGGTTCCGTCGCTTCGGCAATTACCTCAACAGGTAAGTCTGTTTCGGAAGCCGATTCTTCCGCATCGGGTTCCCTGGGCAAGAACAGAGTGAGCATCATTCCCGCTTCAGCTGTAGCCGATTCGAGACCGTTCCAGCGAATGATATCGTCTGTTGAAAGGTCATAGGCCCACGCGATTTGCAACAAGGTTTCATCTTCTTGTACTTCATACTCGATTTTCACTTGAGTCGTATCGCCGATTGCTTTATCGAGTTGTTCGACATCTTCGAGGGATGATTCGTCAAGCGTCTCTGGTTCTTCTGCGGGAATTTCGGCGACTTCTATCGGCTCCGGTTCAGCTTCCTCCGGTGCCGCAGTCTCTTCCATCGGAGTTTCTGTGAGTTCCGCTGGCTCGGATTGTGCTTCCTGCACCGGCTCTGCATCGATGACCGCTTCGGCAACGACAATAGGCTCTTCGATGGACACCTCAGGCGTTTCCGCGGGTGCGGACTCTTCATCCTCCAATGTGGGCGGCTCTGTACCCACCGATTCCTCGGGCATTGGTTCCGAATTGGCTGGCTGTTCAACGTCTATCGTCAGCTCCGGTTCAGTCTCCGAATCAGGTATTTCGCTTTCGATTACCTCAGGCGCCTCTTGCTCTTCCGGCATGACTTCTTCCGCGGGCGTGTCGGCTTCCGGCTCCACCACTTCGGGTTCAGGCATCACTTGAGCGACTTCGATATCAGAAATCTCCGTAGTATCTATTTCTTCTTCGACGGGCAGTTGCTCCGGTTCCTTGATAACAGGTGGTTCAGTCGTCGGTGCTTCGGTCACGACAAGCGGTTCTTCGGGTTCTTCAGGCGGCACGGGTTCCGATACCGATTCGGCGAGTTCCTGGAGCATAGCCACCTGCTCATCCACCTGCTCTGGCTCTACAAAGGGTTGCGCGCCCAGACTCAAGCGCCACTTCTCCAATCGTGCTTTGCTGGCATCAAGTTGCTCGACGGAGATTTCGCCTTGCTCCACGGCCCGTTGAATCGCATCGATCACGGATTGGATGCTACGTGGATTCGGGTCCAGAAAAATGATTGCGTCGCAACCAGCGATCAGGGCTTCGACTGCGGCGCGCTCGACGGGATGGGAACGAGTCATTTCGTTAAACGCGATTTCATCGGCGATGATCACGCCGTCGTAACTCCAGCGATTTCGGAGCAGGGTTGTTACCATAGTTGGGGACAATGCTGCCGAGCGAAACGGATTATCTTTGTCCAGCAACGGCACCGCCACATGCCCGACCACCATTCCCTCTATCGCGTTGTTTGCGGCTTCGCTGAACGGGTACATGGCCTTGGCGAGACCCTCAAAATTCTGATTCATGACGACGCTGATGCCGTCCGAACTGTAGCTGGCAGACGCATAACCGGGAAAACTCTTGACTACTGCAATCACACCGCCCGCCCGCATGCCTTCAGCCATTGCAAGGCCTAGATTGGCCACGCGCATCTGATCCGAGCCGAATGATCGGGCCTGCAACTCGGGAAAGGCCGTCGTATAGTCGTAAACATCCAGCACGGGTCCCAGGATAACGTTGATGCCGAAGTTGGCCGCAGTTTTTCCGTAAAGCTGACCAATCCGCCGTGCTTCCTGCTGATTGTTAGCCCGCCCGATGTCAACAGCCGTCGAGGTCTCCGGAAGGCGCAGAATATTACTGGTACCGCCTTCCTGACTTGAAATAATGAGCGGCCAATCGTAGGGTTTTGATCCCCCGGACGTGGCTTTGATCTCCTGAACAAGCGCCTGAGCCTGTGTTTTTGACGTGACGTTCCCGGACCGAAGCACGATGCCGCCGGGTTGCAGGTCTTCGAGCATGGAGCGCGTGCCATCGGCCAGCCATTGCCCGTTCACCGCGATGAACAGGTGACGTGCGATCTGTAGATCCTGTTCGGGTTCGGTGGGCTCTTCGATTACGACCACCGGGGCAACAGGTTCGGGCTCCAAAGGCGCGTCCGTCAGTTCCTGAGTTGATGCCTCTGGTTCCGTCAGTGAAGTCTCCACGGGTGCCACTACCCGATCCGCGACTTCGATAGGAGGCGTATTGGCCGGGACCACCGTGCGTGGGCTGAACAAGGCGTAGCCCAACACAAGTCCCAAAGCAAAGGTTAATAGACTGGGGACTCCGACCGCTAAGATAAACGTCCAGGCACCGGTTTTATTCATGTTCGCTGCGTCCCCCTGACGACTAAACACCCCTGTTTGTGGGGCTTCGCTCCGACACTGACTTTATCATAGACGACTAGCCGAATCCAAAGGGGGTCACGAAGGGTTTGATGGCTCCGAGCGTTTCTGAATATCCACAATACGGCCCTTAAACACATCCACCACATTGGCCAAAGCAGGATCTTCCAGAGCCTTGCGCCTCGCTTCAGGGTTAATACTTTCGCTCACCGGCGCTTCATCGTCGGATTCCTGCGCTACCGGTGGCGTTTCAGGCGTAGCGATCGGCGCCGTTTGTTTGATGGTGGGTGCGTGATCGGTCGGTACCTTTGGCGTTACAGGAACTGCAGATTCTGGAGCGGGAATTGGTCTAGGTTTCGTTAGGGGAGTTTTTTTTTTGGATTCGCCACCGTTCCGGGGAGCGCCTTCCTGAAGCAGGGCCAATTTCTCGAGCAAGGTGTCGACAGACATTTCGACGGTGCGTTTGGAGACCTTAATCAGCATCGCTTCCAGTGCGGTACGCTGGGCAAGTTGAGACTCGTAACCGTTCGTGAGTTCGGCGAATTGTTCCACAAGACGAATCAGCTCGGTCAGGGTAAATTGCGTCGCCCAACCTTGCATGATCGCAATTTCTTCGTCGGGCAATGCGAGAAGCTCTTTTGGTCCGCCACTTTTGCACACCAGCAAGTTGCGGAAGTAGCGCAGGATGTCCTGCACGAATTGAGAGAGGTCTTTTCCGCTGACGACGACATCGTCCACCACCTCGAGCAGGCGCGTGACATCCTGCTCCTTGATGGCGCGGCATAAGCTGTGCATCACATCCCAATCCACGAGACCCAATACGTCGAAAACGTCCTGGAAGGTGATTTCCCCTTCGCAATAGGACATCAACTGGTCAAGGATACTCTCCGAATCGCGCACGCCGCCGTCTGCCGCGCGGGCAATCGCAGACAAGGCTTCATCACTGCAGGCCGTGCCCTCTGCATCGAGAATTTTACGAAGCAGTAGCTTGAGATCATCAACGCCCACCCGTCGGAAATCGTATCGCTGGCAACGCGAGATGATCGTGGCCGGAATCTTGTGCGCTTCTGTCGTTGCCAATATAAACACCGCGTGTGCAGGCGGTTCTTCGAGTGTTTTCAACAAGGCGTTAAACGCTGCAATCGACAGCTGATGTACCTCATCAATCACGTAGATTTTGTAGCGCGCTGCAGAGGGGACCATACGCACGTTCTCCCGAATCTGGCGCACGTCCTCGACGCTGTTGTTCGAAGCACCATCAATTTCAATGACATCCATGTTTGTGCCCGCAGCAATCGATTCGCAATTCGGGCAGGTGCCGCAGGGTTCCGGGGTGGGACCGTCAGACGAGGTGCAATTCAACGCCTTCGCCAGAATGCGCGCGGAGGTCGTTTTGCCGATGCCGCGTGAGCCGATAAACAAGAACGCGTGGTGGATGCGCCCCGAGCGAATGGCATTCTGTAGCGTGCGTGTGATGTGGGCCTGACCGACGACATCGTCAAACGACTGCGGGCGCCATTTGCGCGCTAAAACGAGATAATGTTTGTCTTTGGCCATGGTCCGTCCCGGATGGTTGAATCGAGGGAATCCCCCAACCACTAGTTATAAGCAACCGACCCCCGAAAGGTCAACCTTCAAGCAAAAAAAGAGATGCGCAGCTCCGGTCAGGCACTCCTACAGCACACGAAATAACAACCTACGGCTGCTTCCTTCCAGACCTGACCGAGTTCGGCAGTCCTTCGTTGAGTAGGACCCAACCCTCAACACTGCGCATCAAAAGCGTGTATTCATAGGGGTTCGGGCACCATTACTGCCCGATGGGTGAACGAGTAGTATAGCATACGAATCGATATGGCTTCTAGTTCGAGGCCATTTGATGGCTCTCAAAGAGCAACCAAATGCCGAAGAGAAGAAGCAGACCAGGACCGTGCACGAATGTAATCTTGGGTAACACAAGAATCAGACATACGATCCCAGCCGATCTCAGAACCGCCGCTGTCCACTTCATGCCGATGCGCTTTAATATTGAGGGCATGATTCGTCTCCGATTCAAGTATACACAAATAGTAACCAAGTGCGAAGAACAATATTGACCGCCTAGTAACAAAAAAGACTCCCGGCGAAGTCACCCTCGCCGGGAGTCGAGCAATCGTTCTACTCATCAGGAAATGCTTTAGCATTTCCCGGTTT
>JAYGCN010000009.1:0-2063 GCA_046583315.1 Candidatus Hydrogenedentota bacterium | reverse complement strand
CGCCAAGGTTGCACATTACGCAACGATTGGCGGTGCCGACGCCACGAACCCCAACGGCGTCCCGTCCATTGGAATCAGTGGGCTGGGTGACATACGACCGGGTCCAGCCGCGAGCAACGGCGGAAAAGTGGGTTGGATGCCCGCCTACCAGGATCACGTCATGGTGTGTACGAGTGACGAAAGTTTCTGGGAGGTCTTTGCCTTTTTCAACGGGGGCGAGAAACCGAAAACCCTGAAGATGATACCCGAAGATCGTCCACAGGTCGCTGGCTACGTCAAAAGTTACATTAATAATGTGCCTCTTGAAGGAGCGACAGTCGACGTGTGGCCTCTGAAGCCAGAGACCGGCATGCGCTTGAAGAAAAAGCCGCTGGTCACCTTAACAGTAGATAGCGACGGCAAATGGGGCCCCTTCAGTGCCGAACACGGGCAACCCTATGAATTTGTTGTCCATGGCACGGCGGCACAATTCGCGCCCCACATCTTTCGTTCACCCTTTACCCATTCGGATCGTCTCGTCTACCTGCGCATCGCTGCAAACCACGACGACTACCGCGCCTCCCCCTTTGACGCGAACCCTCATCTGCTCACGGACAAAAGTCCCGCATTCGTCGTGCGTCACCAGAACGGCTCAATGGTGCCAGGCCTGATGACGCTCAAGATCAACGGGATTGACTTGCTCGTTCCGCCCATCATTGTCACCACGAAGGAACCCCGACAAAACCCGACGGTGGCCATCTACCTGGCCGACGGGAACGCGAACGGAAAATCAGAACTGACGATGATCGAAGGATTCGGCGGCGCATTCGTGAACAGCGGCGACGTATTCATTCCAGCGAACCCGAAGAAAAGCGTGGAATTCAGATTGAACGACCAGATAATCAACGTGCCGGCTCTTCCAGCATCCGAAGCCGGACCAATCAGCGTAATATTTGAAAACTTCGAATAAATCGTAAACGAGGCAGACGCAATGTCCAACACCGCGCTCAACTACACCTACCCCGACGACAAAAACAAAATGTACCCCATCCCCGTGGGCGAACACCAAGCCTTCATCAACGGCGTAAAATCCCGCAAAGCCCCCTACTACACCCCAAAAGACATCCACCACCTATCCACAACCATGCACCTAGGCAACATCGCCATGCTCACAGGCCGGAAGATTCAGTGGGATTCGAAGAAAGAAGAAATCATCGGCGACAGAGACGCGAATAAGTATCGGTCTAGGAAAGCGCGTGATGGCTGGCGCGTGGCGGAGCTAGGATAGACCGTATCGATACTCACTAATGATTTTTTATGTCATGTATGGCATACTACTGCTACGTATGAATTCACTGATACTGTTTTTGAGATTTTCAGGCATTGCCTGACAGTTCAACTCTCCAGACGAAGGAAAGTGGCATGAGCCCAAACGAAAGACTGACACAAATATCCAAACAGTTGGACGATGGAATCGTTCCATCGAAAGAGACCGTTCGCGCATTCATATTCTGGTTCTACGCATATAGACGTGGCTACAATGTTGTGAGGCTAATTCGACGCAACCTAAAATATCACAACCTCCGAACAGTACCAGATTTCGAACTCGCGTACATCGATGGGCAAATAGCGTTTGAACGTGCTGAATCAAGTGACGCGGAAGAGGAATTGCGCGATCCGACGTACCGAATTAGCAGCCTCGAATCGGCAAATCGGAAACCTCTATCCGTTAAGCCGCAATCATCGTTATCAGAGGTGACCACGCTAATGATGACGTACGATTACTCCCAGATCCCTGTGATGACTGATGAACGTACCATAAAAGGCGTGGTTAGTTGGAAAAGTATTGGCAGTAGCCTTGCACTAAATGCTGGTGGAAGCGACGCGCAGGATTTTATGTAAGCCGCGCATATTGTGAGTGCGGATGAACCGCTTCTAAAGGCTATACAAACTGTGGTCAAGGAAGATTATGTACTAGTTCGATCTCATGACAACAGTATTTCTGGCATCATTACGAGCTCGGACTACAATAAGCAGTTTCGAAAGCTCACCGAACCTTTTCTACTCGTAGGAGAAATCGAAAA
>JAYGCN010000108.1:0-39564 GCA_046583315.1 Candidatus Hydrogenedentota bacterium | reverse complement strand
TACAGCTTCCAGGGCATGGAAGAAGGCGGATTGAAATTACTGAAAGAGGCGAGTGAGGCGACGGACATGCCTTTTGTGACCGAAGTGATGACGCCGGATCAAGTTGATCTCGTTTGCGACTATGCGGACGTGTTGCAGATTGGCGCGCGCAATATGCAGAACTATGGCTTGCTGAAGGCCGTCGGCAAAAAAAACACGCCGATCTTCTTGAAGCGCGGCATGATGTCCACGATCAACGAATGGCTGATGTCGGCAGAATACATCATGTCTGAAGGAAATCACCAAGTGATTATGTGCGAGCGCGGCATTCGCACCTTCGAAACGGAGACACGCAATACCTTGGACTTGAGCGCGGTCCCTGTCTTGAAAAAACTGACGCATCTTCCGGTTGTCATCGACCCGAGTCACGGCACGGGTCATTGGGATTATGTATCTTCAATGGCGCTGGCGGCGGCGGCGGCTGGAGCGGACGGTCTGCAAATAGAAGTCCACCCCCATCCTGAGGACGCGTTCTCGGATGGTCCTCAGTCGCTCAAGCCGAAAGTATTCGAAAAACTGATGACGAATCTGAAAGCAATCCTTAAAGTAACTGACAAGTCTCTCTAAACTATTCAATCATTTATCGTGGAGTGTAATTCATCTATGGCCAAAAAGAAGGCAGCCAAGCCGAAGAAGCAAAACAAGAAAGATACACCGGAAGAGGTCGCCTCTACGGAAACCGATGAAGAACTGGACGAGGTGCCGGAGACGGTTGAATCTCTTTCTCGCGAGGAAACGGGGCGCGCGGTGTATGCGATGCTGTTTTCAAGTGATCGACCTCTGAATATCGGCCGAATCGCCGAAGCCCTTGGCGATATTGAAAAAGATGTGGTCGAAATCATCCTGGAAGAACTCATGGAGAGCATCGAAAAGGACAATCTCCCGTACCGACTGCGTGAAATCTCCGGCGGCTACCAATTGACGACATTGCCGGAGTATGCCCCGTATATTCGCCGGATGCTGGACATCAAGAAAAGTGCAAAACTCTCGAAGGCGGTGTTGGAAACCTTGGCAATTATCGCGTATCGCCAGCCCGTGACGCGCCCAGACGTGGAATCCATCCGTGGAGTCAGTGTTTCGCACGCATTTGGACAGCTTCAGGAGCGCAATCTCATCAAGGCGGTCGGCGTGGCCGATGTGCCGGGTCGCCCACGCTTGTTTCGCACAACGGACGACTTTCTAGACCATTTTGGTATCAAGAATCTGAAAGAAATGCCTTCCGTTGAAGAATTGCAGGAATTGGAGTAAGATAGAAAGTCATCGCACTACACCCGAAGTACTGCGATGAGATCGACAGCGGTGAACACGTTGTACTATTCACCCGGGAATACACCGCCATGAGGCTACAGAAATTCCTTGCGGAATGCAGTATTGCATCCCGACGAGGCTCAGAGAAACTCATCGAAGAAGACCGCGTGACGGTAAACGGCGAACTGGCTACCGTTGGTCAACCGGTCGATCCCCATCACGATGACGTGCGGTTTGATGGCTCCCCTGTTCTCCCCGACAAGAAGCTATACATCGTCTTCAATAAACCCTCCGGCGTGGTAACCACCGCGAAGGACACCCACGATCGAAAAACCGTTCTGGATTTTATGGAGGGTGTACCTGCGCGGGTATTTCCGGTCGGTCGACTCGACATGGACGTGACTGGCGCCTTGTTGCTTACCAATGATGGTGAAATGACAAATCGCTTGGCGCATCCGAAATATGAGATTGACAAGATGTATCACGTCTGGGTCAAAGGCATTGTCAATCCCCGTGAACTGGATCAGTTTACGATCGGTGTCGAACTGGATGATGGCATGACCGCACCGGCGAGCGTGGCCCTGCTCAAAACGCAACGCAATACGAGCCTGATTCGTATCACGGTACATGAGGGACGCAAGCGGCTGGTTAAACGCATGTGCGCGCACATCGGTCACCCGGTCAATAAACTTCGGCGCGTGGCCATCGGCAGCATCACGACGCAAGGGTTGCAATCGGGGGAATGGCGCTACCTGCATCAAGAAGAACTGGACTATCTACGGCGCATCACAGGGCTGGCGAAGGGGCGGTAGAATCGACGCGGCTTCTCGTTTGAAAAATCTCTATCCATGCGATACCCTGAACCCAGAGAGAATTAAGTCCAATCCAAATAGGGGCCTGGGATGAATAATGCAGCTGCACGAGAACTCGCGATCAAATTGTTTGGGCTGTATTGCGTCACGCGCGTAGCCATGGCGGTATCACAGTTGGCGGCGGGCCTGTTTTCTGATTTCGATAGCTGGCCGGGATACTGGGTTGGCATGGGCATGATAGGATTGGCGTATTTAGGCGTTGCCTGGTTATGCCTCTTTAAGACGAAGCTATTCTGCGGATGGTTATTTTCCGATGCCGACGATGACAGTGGCAAAGATGCCACGATGCAAGGTTTCTACTCGATGTCCTTTTGGGTCTCACTGATCGGTCTGTTTTATTTGGTCAGTTCCACATCGGTTCTTGTCGCGGCGGGATTCCCATATGTGATGGAAAAGTTCAATTCATATTTATACTATTATCCCTTCGAATTTGGCTCGAATACGGTTGTATTTGCGCTTTCGCTCGTCTGTATTCTTGGGTCCAGGCGGTATGAGCGTTTTGCCACAGGAACGCCGATACTTGAAGGAGAAGATGACACGCCAAACCCTTCCACGGATCGCGAAGCGTAGTTAGTACTGGTGGGCGGTTAAACCGAACAGGGTGTTCAATCTAGAAACCGTGGAAAAAAAATTCGCCTGTGCGAACAACTTCTACCGAGATACCTTCTTTTTCGACCTTCTTCAGTAGCACCTGATTGCCACCGATGTAGCTGTTTTCGAATACTTTCTCGCGATTGATGATGGCATTCCCATAGGGATTGGTGTCGGAGACGGGGTTGATCATGTTGATCTTGAAGTCGTCGAGTCCGTGTTTGCGCTGTAATGCCACGGTGAATCGCGGTAGGGCCTGAATGTTAAGCACTTCTGCTTCGGGTATTTTCGTTTCCGGCTGCGCTTGGGGCGCAACATCAGTTTTGGATTCTGGAGCAGCCACTTTAGCAACGACAAGGGGTTCCACTTCGATCGGCTCAGGCAGCACAGGCTCGGGAGTCGCTTCGAGAGCTACTGGTTCGACTGGCGTTGATACCGGAGTCGGATCGGACTGCTTCACTGGTGCGGGTTCGGGAGCAGTCGTCTCTTCAGAAATCGCGGCAATGGGCACTTCTTCTGGTATCGCGGCGACCACTTCAGTCGATGATTCGACGACGGTCTCCGCCATAGCTGGAGGCGTTGATTCCGGCTGGGGCGGCGAAATAGAGGTTGTTGGCGGATCAGCGGTCGCCATTTGTTGCGGCGCGGAGTCGACCATTACGGAAACGGTGATGGCCACTATCACCACGATAAGGATGAGCAAAGAAACGGCCCCAGCGATGAGAGTTACTGGTCGAATATTGAGTGTTACTGAGTCGCGCAGAGCATCCGGCTCGATGAGCGCCTCTGCAGCCAATTCGGGATCGATTTCGGCGGGTTCCAGAGTCTGTTGTGCGCGCTCACGTTCTTTTTCACCTTCGAGTTTGTTCAGCGCATCAAGAATTGAACTCATTGGTCTTCCTCGCTACCGGGTACGAGGGGAACGATCAACTGCGCCGGTTCGGTCACACTGCTCGCAGATGGTCCTTCTCGCGGCGGTAGAATCGGCTCGTAGGTGTTCGCATCCGATTGCACAGAGGGCGATTCTTCCTGAACACCGGCGCTATCTTCGGCTTCGTTCTCTTGCAACGGTGCGGCAGTCTCAACGAGATCCGACTTCGGAGCTTCTGCGATTTTTTTAGCAGCATTCAAGGCTTCGCGTGCCGCGAGGGAGTAGGCTTTAGGCGACAAGTAGGGCGTTCCCGGTATTGCATCGAGCCAACCCTGCACGACCATACGCGTTTGCGCACCGTATATGCCATCGACATCAAGTCCGGTCCGCTGCTGAATACGCATCACTACTTCACGGGTATTCTCGTTGAAAAATCCGGTCGGTTCAACGGACATCAGGCCGAGATCGTCAAGTGTATATTGAAGTGCCCAGATCAACTCTCCGGAATTGGACAGGAATAGCGAGGGCACATCGGGAAGAGGATCATTCCAGGGAATCAACGCCAAATCCTGATATTGTGCTTCCAACTCTTTGGTGGTCCCCTCGCGGAGACCGCCTTTGCGATTGGTTAGGATATAACGCTGCTCGTCGAATTTGGTCAGCGCGACCCAATGGGTGCCTTGGCCATCGTTGATTTGAATCAGCGCGGGACGATTGATGACGCGAAGCTGTTGCAATGACGAGGTAAGTACCACAACGGAAAAACCGTTCGCAACACACGATTCCGCGATCGCCTGCAGATTGGTCTGAGTTGGCATGGCTGCGACCGCGTTCACTTTCCAGATGGAGAATAGTTTTTCCAATGCGTGTTTGAGTGCCGTGGGGTCAGTAGCAGAGGACGCGCGGGGTACCTGAATGGGTTTCGGATCACTCGTTGGTACTGCTGCGACAACAATGGGCTCGGGTTTCCCGGTCGTAGTGGTGGGGCCAACCACTTCGTCATCGTCGGGTTGATTGATAATCGGTGTCGAGGATTCGGTTTCGATCGTGTCGGCACCTTGGTCGACAAGAGGCCTTTTCGCTACGGAATCGATTGATTCTGCAAGGAGGGACGAAGAGACGACTTCCAGTTGAGTCGATTCGATTGGCTGTTCAGGCACGGACGACTCTAGGGCGATGGCATCGACCTGTTGGTTAGAAACTATCGGGCGAACCGATTGGAGGTCGGCTGATTCCGTCTCCGCTCCAGGATCAAACAGGGTAGTAATCGGCGAGAATGGGCCGGACATAAACAGCAAAATCAGCAGGACCAGCGCGGCGGCGGATGAAAGAAACCCAGCGGTTCGCAAAATGGATCGGGTGTCCAGTTTTTTGATCTGAGCTCTTTCGTTTCCTTGCACTTCTTTCGCGGCGGCCTTGATAATATCGGGGGTTATTTTCCGGGTTTCTTTGGTGTATCCAATAAGTAGGGCCCGATCACACAGAGCATTGATGACCCGCGGCGTTCCCTGGGAGATGGCGTACACTTCACGCACGGCTTTACGGGTGAATCGTACCTTTTTCTGGCCACCCGCTACATGCAGCCGGAAGGCGATATACTGCAAGGTCTCTTCCATATTCAGCGCTTCGAGGTGGTAACGTGCCGTGATTCGCTGATTCAGCTGGCGTAGCTCATGAAGCTGAAGTTTCTCGGCGAGTTCAGGCTGTCCGATGAGTATGATCTGGAGAAGTTTTTCTTTTTCCGTTTCTAGATTCGACAGCAGCCGAATCTGCTCAAGTACTTCAGCACTGAGGTCTTGCGCCTCGTCGATAACCAGAACGCAGTTTTTGCCTTCCGCGGCACACAGGAGCAGGTATTCGTTGAGCTCGTCAATGAGATCGAGTATTGAGGTACCTTCACTTCGGATACCGAAATCTTTGTTCACTCGTTTAAGCAGTTCCTGCGGTGACAGGTACGGGTTGAAGATGAGGGCGACTTCGATATTTTCGTCGAGATCTCTTAGTAGACTCCGGCAAATGGTTGTTTTCCCAGTCCCAATCTCGCCGGAAACCATGATAAAACCGCTACGATTCTGAATCCCGTACATCAGATGCGCGAAGGCTTCTTCGTGTTGTTTACTCAAATAGAGGAAACGAGGATCCGGCGTAAGATTGAAAGGTTTTTCGGTGAGCCCGTAATATTCTTGATACATATTCGCCGATTACGCCAGAGGTGAGAAAGGAGTTAAATTTTGACCCTTTGGGCCAAGTGCTAAGCATAGCATTAGCATAGAGTTATGTCAATGATGCGGTCGTTATCCAAGTGTGAATTCTACGTGGTGATGCGGTTTCGCCCTTCGCTACAAGGCCATCGTGAGAAGCGACTCGAGCATGCGGTCGGCCACGCTGATGACACGGGCTGAGGCTTCGAATGCACGTTGATATTGGATCATGAGGGTGACTTCTTCGTCCAGGGACACCCCGGAGACTTCCTGCCGACGCCGCTCAATATTGGCAACGAAGGCCTGTTCGACGGCCAGTGATTGTCCATTGGCACGAGCCTCGACTCCTATCTGAACAACGACCGATTCGTAAAACTCGGAAATCGTGGCCGTGTTGCCATCGAAATACAGACCGGTCTGCACGCCGAGCATGGCCAGCGCTGCGGTATTGTCTCCGGTATCCAGGGGATCGGTACTGAATCGGGAAGCGAGTAACTCGGGATTGTCTGTAATCGTCGCATTGATACTAATGGTCGCGGCATCGAAACCCTGGAAGAGTCCATTGAGCCCAAGCGCGGCGAATATGTTGGTATCGTCGTTGGCGTTGGAAAATGAGAAACCGGGACCGGTGGTAATGCTCAGAAAACCTTGAGTATCGACTGATGCGGTAATATTCGGGACGGCATTGAGCTGCGCCGCGATGTCGTCAAGAGTGGTGAGTGCAGTGACGTTGATGGTGACGGGCGTTCCGCCTACGGGCGTGGGTGGCACGGTGGATTCGTCGAAGACATGAATCTCAAAACTGCCGGGTGACACCGTATAGGGCAATCCTGCAGCGCTCAGAGCAACGGCCGGATCGGTTACAGCATTCGATGATCGAAGGGTTCCAGAGTAGTTGGACAATCCGCTTGCTTGACCGTGAATTTTGTTGATCTGTTCAATCAGCGTCGCCGCAATGGCATCCATGTCCGCGTCGATATCGACCAAAGTGTCATCGCGCATTTCTAGCGCACCGAAGAGTTCGCCATTTAGAACATTCAATTTCTGCCCCGTATTGACGAAGCGCACATCAACGAGATCGTTTCGATCCGGATCGAGAGCTGCATTGCGAACCGCTTCGAGTTCCAGGGCAACACCGCCATTGACCAGCGACTGTCCGGATATAAGCACATCGACTTGACCGTCGCCGCGCTCGCGGGTATCGATGTTCACAATCTTCGCGAGTTGGTCGAGTAGCACGTTTCGATCATCACGTAGATCGTTGGCCGATGTACCGTTTACTTCGAGCACCGCGATCTGCTGATTGATGCTGGCGATGCGCTCGGCCATTGAATTGATTTCCGGGACAAAACTGATAATTTCGGTATTGGCATTGGTGCGTAGCTTGTAGAGTTGATCCGACATGGTGTTGAGGGCGTCGGCGAGTTCGCTCGCCTCGCTTATTACACTGATGCGGACAGGAATCGATTCGACATTGGTTGAGAATTCATTTATGGCGTTGAAGAACTCGTCTATGCGCGCACTGAGTCCATTGGGACCGGGCTCGAGAAATACACCTTCGATCATTTGGTAGAACTCGGCCCGAATCTCTGAATTACCAAGATTGGCCACTTGATTCTGGTAGAGATCATCCAGAAATTGATCGCGAATCTGAATGATGTCACTGACGGATATGCCGGTACCCATTTGACCCCAGGGCCTTGAGATGGGGACCCGTGTGACCAGTTCCGCGCGTTGGCGGGAAAATCCGGTCTTGTTGACGTTGGCGATGTTGTGACCTGTCACGTCGAGCTGGATCTGGGCGGCAGCGAGGCCTGATCGTGCGATATTTAGTGTACTGAATAAAGAACCCACTGGGCCTTCCCTTCCGTCAATTGGCAGTCTTATCTCCCATGAGAGAGCAAGTGACATACCAATTTATCGGCCGGAGTGCGAAACACCTTTAGTTTGTTGAGGTTTTATTAGGTGAAAGCGGGAAAAAACCGTTCCAACCGGGACTGCCGAGCTGGAAATTTTTTCCCAATGTAGCACAATATGCTTCCGGGCGTGTCCGATCGGGTGGATGCCCGATGTCACCAGAAGGCCACATGCAGGCTTGGGCGTTTGTCAGTGATTGGATGGTTCTGGTAGGATCAATGCTTCACGGCACCAACCACACGCAGGTCTTAGTACTCCCAATGACTTCTTCAAAGAATGGCATGACTCAACCCGACGGACTGACGATTGCGGATCGGGTATTCGGATCGCGATTGATGATCGGTACAGGAAAATTCCCCTCGACGGAAGCGTTGCGGGCGTGCATAACCGGTTCTCAATCCGAAATCATTACGGTGGCCTTACGCCGGGTGGATTTGGACAATCCCGAGCAGGAAGGAATTCTTTCGGCGATTGATCGCGACAAACAATTGATCTTGCCGAACACGTCGGGGGCACGCGATGCGGATGAAGCCGTGCGATTGGCGAGGCTTGCCCGTGCGGCAGGACTTGACCCGTGGGTGAAGCTGGAAATTACACCGGAGCCGCGCTATTTGTTGCCTGACCCGGTGGAGACCTTGAAGGCCGCAGAGATTCTCGTGAAAGATGGATTTAAGGTGCTGCCGTACATTCAGGCCGATCCGGTATTGGCAAAACGGCTTGAGGAAGTGGGTACGGCTACGGTCATGCCGTTGGGAGCTCCAATTGGAAGCAATCGCGGTCTCAAAACGAAGGATCTGATTCGTATTATCATCGAGCAGTCTACTGTTCCGGTGGTCGTGGATGCGGGTCTGGGTGCTCCCTCCCACGCTGCGGAGTGCATGGAAATGGGTGCGGATGCCGTCTTGGTCAATACGGCCCTGGCAGACGCGCGGGATCATTTTGCGATGGGCGAGGCCTTTGCCAAAGCGACCGAAGCGGGTCGGCAAGCCTATCTTGCCGGATTGGGACCGGTACGTGACCAGGCTGCGGCCTCCTCCCCACTCACCGGATTCTTGAATGACTAACCATTTGATGGGTCTGCGATGCTGAAACGTGGGGGACGACTAGCGACGATTCCGAAAATAGCGGCGGTGTTGCTCGTGTTTGGTGTCATTATCGCTGAATACCAACTCCGAATCCTGCGCACAACACCGCGGCATGATCGCGATGCCGTCGTGAAGGATACGACCATTCAGATCGTCGTTCACCCCGAACGCGCACAGGATTTTCTCCACGCCTATGCGGAGCAACGGACAGGACGTTCCATTCCGCGTTGGCTGTTTGACAGGGTCTTGCCGTATGAAGCGGGTCTTTTGATTTCGGATGACAACGACGAGGCCACCTTGCAATTTCGCCCCTATGTCTCTGTTCCTCACTTGGGGCCGTTTGTGCTCAGGCCGATCAAGGACTTTGATCTGAATTCCATCACCGACCGAATCGATTGGTCGCCAACTACCCCACAGCATCCAGAAGACGGCTTGCTATACGGAGACGGAACATTTCCGGCTGCCTCGGAAGCATTGGACGCGGTATTCTTGCAGTGGGGGAATAGTCGCGCGTTGAAGCCTTTAACGGCCTCGGATAAACCTTTTGTCGAGTTTATTTTTGATAACCGACAGGGCAAGGCGTATCTGGCAATGGCATCGTTGATGGCGGCCTTTGACTATGAATTCGACCGGCAGGAGACGAATATCACGTTGAGTTCGTTTCAGTTTGTAATTGTTATGCGCGCCAGACTCAATATTGTGAAAGAGGATGTTCTTGATATTGAAATCGATATCGACATTGAGCCGATCGCGCGCAATCGTGTCGGTGTGATCAATATTAAAGGTGGAATCGACGAAGCGTTCTCGGAACTCGGGGAACGTCTGAAACGGGATCACGGAATCACTGTGTCGGGAGAGAGTACCTGGAACGAAATGACGATTGAGTTCCGGTATCAAATCGACCAGGCGGGTGCTTTTTTTGATGTCATGCGGACTGAAGAATAAGAACCTATTCGAGTTTCGTACGCCCCTTTAACGCGTGACTCAAGGTCACCTCATCGGCAAATTCGAGTCCGCCCCCCATGGGAACGCCGTGTGCGATGCGCGACACCTTTACGGGGCTGTCGGCCAATTGCCGCGATATGTACATGGCGGTAGCTTCCCCTTCGGCCGTGGCGTTCGTGGCGACGACCACTTCTTCGACATCGTCGTTTTTAATGCGTTGGAAAAGGCGATCCATGTGTAGTTCGCTGGGGCCTATGCCGTCGAGCGGATTCAACACGCCGTGGAGGACATGGTAAACCCCTTCGAAGGTGCCGCCCTTTTCGATAGCCATGGCACCGGTGGGCTGTTCCACAACACAAATGAGCTTTTGATTTCGCTCGGAGTCGCTGCACACAGAGCAGGTCTCCGTTTCGGAAAGATTCAGGCAGGTGGCGCATTGCGTGATCCGGGAGCGGGCTTCCTGAACGGCTTTCGCGAGTTGATGGGCTTCTTCTTCATCTGAACTGAGAATGTGAATGGCCATGCGTTCGGCAGATCGTTTGCCCACGCCGGGCAGTCGTCGAAACGCCTCGACAAGTTGGTCTAGTATGGGCGAATTAAGCAGCATGCATTTAGGCCCCCTGCGATTCCGCTTCCATACGCCTGCGCACGACTTCCCATTCCTGAAGCTTTTCCTGACGGGAGAATATATCGAGTCGTTCCGGGAAAAAGATGCCGTCGAGGTGATCGCTTTCGTGCTGAATGACGCGCGAGAGAAAATCGGAGGCCTCCAGGGTAAATTTCGTGCCCTGTAAGTCTTGGGCCTCAACCGTGATTTCCACGGCTCGGAATACCTGGGCATAAATTTCCGGCATGCTCAAGCATCCTTCTTCACCTTCTTCGCGGCCTTCGGCATTCAGGATGACGGGATTAACGAAGCACATTTCTAGACCTTCGGGTTCTTGAAGGACAAAGAGTCGTTTGCCGAGCCCGATTTGTGGCGCGGCAAGGCCTACCCCCTTATACTCATGCATGGTTTCAAACATGTTCTCGACCAATTCAGAAAGCTTCTCGTCGAAGACATCCACGGGAGCAGCCTTGTACGTAAGAGGATCGTCAGGGTAGTATACGACTTGTAACACTGCCATTCGGCCTCCTTTGTTCAACGCGCTACAGGCACCAACGACTATTATGCCCTGATATCGCGTTCGAGAACGATAAGCAGCTGGCGGGAAACCTGATCCGCGATCTTCATTTCCTCAATTTTTCGGCATGCATGAAGGACGGTTGAGTGATCTTTTCCGCCGAATGCCTCGCCGATCTCTTTGAGCGTGATATTGGTGACCAGATGTTTGCACAGGTACATCGCAACCTGACGCGGAAAGGCAACCTGGCGTTGTCGATTGCGGCTGCGCATATCGGACAGTCGAACATCGAAATGTTCGCCGACGGCGCGTTGTACGCCTTCAACACTGATGGATTTTATCTTGGCACTGCCGATCAAATCGTGCAGAATCTGTTCGGTGAGGTCCATGGTGATGGTCCGTTCGGTCAATTTTCCATACGCGGCAACGGTGATGAGAGCGCCTTCCAACTCACGAATGTTGCTGGTTACGCAGCTGGCAATGTAGCGCAGAATATCGGGATGTACATCGATATTGTCGTCGACGGCCTTGTTCTGCAAAATGGCGACACGCGTTTCGATGTCGGGCGGCTGGATATCGGTAACGAGTCCCCATTCGAAACGGGACACGAGACGATCTTCGAGGCCCTGGATATCCTTGGGGCCGCGATCACTGGAAAGAACGATTTGTTTGTGCATATCGAAAAGTACATTAAAGGTGTGGAAGAATTCTTCCTGCGTAGCTTCTTTGCCGGCGATAAAGTGAATATCGTCGATGAGCAGAAAGTCGACTTTACGGTATTTCGCGCGAAAGCGTTGGGTCGATTTTTTCGCGATACTTTCGATGAGCTGATTGGTGAACTGCTCCGAGGATATAAACACGACGCTCGCATCTGGTGTGCGACGTAATACTTCGCGACCAATGGCTTGCATCAGGTGGGTCTTGCCCAATCCGGTATGTCCGTACAGAAAAAGCGGGTTGTAGGCACGCGCCGGGGATTCGACCACGGCCTTGGCGGCGGCGTAGGCGAATCGATTCCCGGAACCCACGATAAATTTATCAAAGGAGTATCGATCATTAAGTCCAGAGATTTTCCGCGTGGAACGGGCGGACTTTTTCAAGGCTTTGGAAATTACCGGCGATCGCGCGATCGATTCAGGCCCCTGCGAAAGAGTAGTCGGGGTGACCGTCTCCGATGCGGGTATGAATTCGACATCTTCAAAGTCGGCCAGAACGAGCTTGACTGACTGGCTGACGGCATCCATGTAGTGGTCCCTCAACCATTTAGCGAAAAACTCACTGGGGACCTGAATCGTGAGTTTTCCGTCGTCGTATGATTTAAATCGAGTTTGTGCGAACCAGTTTTTATAACTGTGTTCGTCAAGAATGTTTTGCAAATGCCCCTGCGCCTGAACCCACGGATCCACCTGATTGGTCATTGTATCTCCTAAACTTATCCACATTGATGTGGCGCGTACACGCTTACCACACGAGCCGACCAAGGCCCGATCACGTCAATGTCTTCTCAAAATTTACGCCAGTTTCTTACCATCGAATCGTTCACCTAGCACCCTGTAATCAAACAACTTAATCGCCCCTTGGTGCGTAACCGAATCACGATTCAAGTGCTTGCGAATTCAGCAGGCACCATCTCTCCAATGATGCTTAATCACTACGCACCGGGACAGTCCGGGCGAGCGGAAAATGGTACATCCACAGGTTATCCACAGGTTATCCACAGTGCATTTCACCCCTGAAAACAAAGGTGGTTCGCTGAATTTACAAGCGTAAATATTGCCTTATTTCTACGCTCAAGTCAAGTTATTTTTTTCGGCACTACTCCGCACCCTTCACGCGCTCCCAAACGGCATCCATTTCGGCGAGTGTACACTCAGCAAGCGTGCGATTTTCTTCTTGAATAATCTGTTTCACAGCATCAAATCGGCGTTGAAATTTCTGGGTTGCACGATTGAGCGCTATCTCAGGACGAAGATTTACGAAGCGACTAAGGTTCACTACCGCAAACAGTAAATCACCGAGTTCTTCTTGCACGTGGGTGTCGTCGTTTTCCATCATGGCTTCGCGAATTTCACTGACTTCCTCCTCAACCTTTGTGAATGCTCCGGTAATGTCCGGCCAATCGAAACCCAATTGCGATGCGGCGGTCTGCACATCCCATGCATTGTTGAGCGCGCTCGTGTGATCCATGATCCACCTTTCTAAAGAGTGTGCGATTTTCGATTCGTGCCCTGTTATACTTGTGCGCATCAAAAAGAAACCACGGAGATTAAATTGTGCTTCCCATTCTAGCGATAACGATGGGCGATGTAAATGGGGTCGGCCCCGAAGTGATCGCGAAGGCCTTTTCCGATGCCTCGCTGCGTGCGCATGCAACACCACTGGTACTCGGTTCGATGCAGGCACATGAAGCCGCGTGTGCGGAAATTGGCGTGTCGTTGCCTGCTGTTGCAATCGGTTCCGTCGCTCAGGCGCCTTCGGTGTCCGAGGGTCTGGCTTTTCTCGATACCGACGTTGCAGCGCCGGAGAGGCAGCCCGGAGTATTGTCTGCCGATGCTGGGCGAAGCGCGATGGAATGGCTGGAATCGGCGGTTCGATTGGCACAAGACGATGAGGTGCAGGGCATTGTTACTGGACCCATTCATAAGGAAGGCATTCATCGGGCGGGATACGCCTTTCGGGGGCATACGGATTTCATTGCCGAAATGACGAAGAGTCCGGAGTATCGAATGTGTCTGTTTACGGAACGCCTTGGCATCGTCCACCTCACGGATCATGTACCCTTGCGTGCGGCACTCGATGCCATCACGGTTGAGCGGATTGTAGAGACGGTGCATATTGGTCATCGCGCGTTGGTGCGTATGGGCATGTGTGATCGCGGCATTGCGGTCGCTGGCCTGAATCCCCACGCCGGTGAGGCAGGCGCCTTTGGCCATGAAGAGACTGACATTATCTTGCCAGCCATTGAGCAATGCCAACGCGAAGGCATTGCGTGTACGGGTCCCCACTCGCCGGACACGGTATTCAAGCGCGCGCTTGAGGGAGAGTTTGATATGGTGATTGCAATGTATCATGACCAGGGTCACATTCCGTTGAAGTTGGCGGCGATGGATGAGGGAGTCAACGTAACGTTGGGCATTCCCATCATTCGGACGTCGGTCGATCATGGCACAGCTTACGACATTGCGGGCAAGAACATGGCGCGGGCGAACAGCATGTGTGCAGCGTTTACGATGGCGGCGCGGTTGGCCGGTACGGGGAAAGGATAACCTGGTGCGAATCGGCAGTTGTATAGCAATCGGGTTGCTGGTCGCCGGGTCAGTCTGGGGCGATGGCTTCCGTTTTCACTCCTCTACATTCCGGGTAGGCCCCTTCCCCACCTCAATCGCTGCGGCAGACTTGAATGGCGACGGTATTCCCGAAATCGTCACGGCGAACCGTGGCCATCTCTCCGATCCCTCGGACGAAATTCCCGGCGGCGAGGAACTCTCATTGCTGGTCGCCACGAAAAAGCTTGCCTATGTGGCCGAGCCGCCGTTGAGCGCAGGTTTCGGGCCGTATGCCGTCGCGATTGCCAATATTGATGCTCTCAAGGAACCCGATCTGGTGGTCGTGAATTTCATGGCGACGCGCAATCGCGATTTATCGTTGTTGCGCAATATTGGAGACAATTTGTTCGAACCGCACCATTTTGGTGTGGACGATGAAGCACTGAGGTATACACAGCGTAGAGATGGCGTCGGCAATCCGGTATTCACGACACCGGGTCTTACAGCACTGGTTATTGACGATTTTGACAGGGATGGATATCGCGACGTTGTTGCGACCGGCTGGTCCAGCGACACGCTGGTCTATTTTCCGGGCGATGCTGATACGTACTTCGGTGTTCCCGTGCTTGTTCCTATTGCTGGAAACCCGCGCGACCTGGCATCGCACGATTTCGACCGCGATGGCAACAAGGATCTGGTCATCGCGTTGTATAGCACCAATGAAATCGCTTTGCTGAAAGGAAACGGTGACGGGACTTTCGAGGAGGTGAATCGTTTTTCCTCACGCGGCACCCTACCTTCCTCCGTGGCATTGGGGGATATCAATGGGGACGGGAAAAAGGACCTCATTGTGGGGCATCGCCACGCCGACGACTCGGTCGTAATCTTCTACGGTGACGGAAAATTCGAGTTTTCCGTTGCTCAGGAGCTCCTGTTCGGAGAGGACCGGAAGAAAATCGAATCGGATATTCGCGACGTGCTCGTGGAGGACTTCAATGAGGACGGGAAGCCGGATCTGGCGATCGGTTGCGCGGCCTCGCGAAAGATCATCATCCTCACGAACACGACCAAGAAAGATGCTTCCCTGGGAACCTTCAAAAGGGAAAAATATACGGTTAAGAAAGGGTCTCCGCAAGCACTCTGCTCGGCAGACTTTAATGGAGACGGAAAGCTGGATATCGGGGTCGCATTGTGGGACGAAAACCGGGTGACGCTTCTATTGGGTCGCTAATACTTAGTGCGACGGCGCGGGCAGTTTAAGATTCTTGATCAGGGCGCGAAAGTGATCGAATTCGTTCGTTGACAGCGGAGTCAATCCGAATCGAGCGTCGTGATACCGATCCACAAACTTCCGCAATTCATCGCAAACCGATTCCGGAAAACAATTCAAGCGCGCGGCGACCTCTTCAGCGGTTTCGTTTCTCCCCACGATCTCCAGACGTAACAGCGTTTTTTGAAGTTGAATATACAGTTGTTTCGCGCGAAGCTGATCGCCGTTCAACATTCTACTCTTTGGGCGCTTCAACAGGCGAACACCCAATAACGTCACCAACAACGTACACCCGAACAATGCGGTCACGAACAATCCCAGCAAAACCCCTTGTGAGCCCTGGGGCCAGGCTAATTTACCAATCTCCTCGTCTTCCAATGACTCCGGGGCGAACAGTTCACGGATGAGACCGAAGGCTTTGTCCCGAAAGAAGGTAACCGACTCCGAGGGCGAAAATCCGATCACGTATTGGAGCCAGAAAATGCGTGCCTTGAGTGAATAGCGCGCCATCGTATTCATGAATTGTTGAAACGAAGTCCTCACAAGCTCGGCATCGGATGGGGTCGGGTCAAAGACAATCCAGCCATAATCGGGAAAGTATACTTCGACCCACAAGTGGGCCATGTTGTTGGTAATGGTGTAGGACTTGTCGCTGGCATCCCAATCTCCGCCCCGATACCCGCTGACCACGCGCGCGGGCACGCCGAGGCTGCGCACCATTAGAGCCATCGAGCTCGCAAAGAGTTCGCAGTGCCCGGCGCGGGCTTCGTGTATGAAACTCTCAATCGGGTGATCCGGATCCAATAGCGGTATTTGCCTGGTGTATTCAAATTCCGCGCCGCCCAAGTAGGCCTCTATGACAATGACCTTGTCATAGTCGGTTGCCATTCCCTCTACCAGATCAAGAGTGAATTCGACCGTTCGAGGCTCGAGTCCATGGTCCGTCAAGAGCCGATAGTCGCTGGGTACCATGACATCCATATAGGCATCGCTGGAACGTCGCAGTTCGTCCGGGCTTGGGCGGAGCAGTTGGGAGGTTGCCACGAAGTAAGGTTTCAGTTCGCTACGGTAGTTGAGATTGACGGTAAAGTCCCCGCCTTGTTCCCAATACATTCGAAGGTTTCTGGTTTTCTGTTTGGGGGCCACGTCAATAACGGTACTCAGGAGCGGAAACCCACCCTCGGGGTAGTTGTCTACGAATACTTCGTATGTGACGGTGGAGTGGTCGGGCGACATCGTTTGTCTGTTTACGCCTACCATGCCTCCCTGGCTCGAGAGGGCAGGTACGGTTCGGTATCCAAGCACTTCCCTTTGCGCGCTGCGAACACTGGTGGATAATCCTTGGCGCGACCAACTCGTGCCAGTGTATTTGTCCATCGTCGTGGACCGCCAGTATTTTTCTGCGTCGAATCGGCCATCAGACACGCCCTTGAATTGAACACGCATGACGGGGCTGGAGTCGCTGGCGATGGACCCGCTCACGTCGAGCTGAATGCCATCCGAAAGCCCGGTCGTATAGACTTCCGTGCGAAGACTGCGCCCGAGGAGTCCGGCCTGGGTACGGGGCAGAAATACGAACAATACGCTGGTCATTCCGAGAATGGCGACCATCAATAGGCTCATGGCTGGCACAACGCGAAGGGGTCTGGATGTCCCAACGCTCTTCGTTTTGCTATTGACCCGGCTGTCAGGCGTGACCGGTGTCGAGATGATGATTTGGTTGTGCCAATCGGTCAGTAACAATGCGCTGGAGCCGGACAGAATAAAGAAGAAGAGCACGAGACCCATCGCCGCCGAGGGGGACATGACCAGTGCGGCGACGAGCAGGAAGAACGACATCAGAATCACGTGGTAATACTCCTGGCGTCTTTTTTCGTGGGCCATAGAGTAAATCTGGATGTACATGAACAAGACGATAACCGTATCCATCAGATCGGACTGCAATGCGAGTAACGGCAAAAACAGCAGCATGGCGATGGTGATCAGATTGGTTATTTTTCGGTATACCGGGAACGAACGGTCCAGCCATTCCCCGATCGGCATGGCCAATATGACCGTCAGCGGAATGATCGAGCTTATTTGGCTATAGCGAAACGTGGTTCCCAGACCCATGTGGCTGGTGAACACGAGTATCGCGATTGAGAGGCGAAGCAATTTCGAAGATTTATCAACCATGAAGCGCCTCGTCGGGGTTCATGATGTGGCCACGACCGCGAATGTTCGCGACACCCCATTGGGATGGATCGGCGGAAAGGAATATCTTGGAGGCATCGGCATGCGCACCATCGTTTTCGTACCATTCATCAGCATACGCATCGTAGGCCTGGGGCTGAGCGAGTGCGAGGGTTTCGAGAATCGTTTTCAGGTGCATCTTGCCTCGACCCAGAGAGACTTGCGCATCGGGTAGCACCAGTCCGACGGAAAAATGGAGGCCCAACAGGGAAACCGCCAGAGACGCGGCGAGATCCATGGTGCGCTCGAGTTGTTCTTCGTCGTAATCGGTCTTCACATCGCAACGGGTATCGAAAACCAGCATGACCATTCGCGAAATACTGGGTTCCAACTCTCTTAGAATAAGCTTTCCGATTCGTGCGCTGATTTTCCAGGAGATGTGACGAATGTCGTCGCCGGGTACATATTCGCGAAGGGAATAAAATTCGTCACCATCATTGAACGAAACTTTTGGTGTCTGACCGCTGTCGTCCAGCTCGTCGAGTACGCGTTTCGTCAGCGTATAGACCTTTGGATACACCAAAATCGTTTCTCGATCTATTGGGGCATAGCGACGCTCGAATAGTCCGAAGGGAAACGACGTAGCTACGACGACCGGCGGCAATGGGTGTAGCCCGCGTTTGACCATGGTGGAATACGCCCGCAGCTCTACGGTTTCGCCGGGCGCGATTGCTTCGAGCCACAGCGGTTTATCCCAGCCATCTGCGGAAAGCGACAGTCCGATAGCCGGCCAGACACGCTGCTCGTTTCTCAAAGAAAGTAGCGAGCCAAAGGGTTCCTCACGATGCACGGATTCGGGAATTTTACGCGAGAGGCTCAAGTGCCGAACGCCGACGCGCGTCGCCAGCAGGGCAAGAATCATGATACTGATGACGGCTGCGGTAACCAGGTAGAAAAGGTTCTCGCCCGTATTGAACGCGGTAAGCTGGAGCAGGACGATGATCAGGAAGAAAATGAATCCTCCCGGCCTAAGCCTGATTCTGTGCTTCTTATGGTCTTCTGCTTTCATCGCGTCTACCTGTAACTACGCGGGAACCGGCACAGTGTTCAAAATTTCTTTCATCACCATCTCGCGCTCGTGCGTGGTCGCGACTCTGTTGCCTCCGTGTGATTTCGCGATGATTCGGTGACACATAACGGGGGGTGCCAGCGTTTTCACGTCGCCCGGCGTCACGTAGTCCCTCCCCTGGACAAGCGCATAGGCCTGACACGATTCGTAGAGTGCCAGGGACGCGCGGGGACTCGCCCCGAGGCGAATATCCGGGTGCTCCCGGGTGGCTTGCACGATGGCCAGCATGTAGGCCGCGACCGAATCCTCAATGCGGATTTGTTGTGATATGGCCTGCAAGGTTTTGACGTCGCTTCCTGTCAAATTCGGCTTTATCGCATCCAGAAGCGGTTGCGGGTCGTGCCTGCGCATAATGCGAAGCTCGTCGTCACCTCCGGGGTAGCCAATTGAGATTCGCAGCAGGAAGCGATCGAGTTGCGCTTCGGGTAAGGTATAAGTACCTTCGTACTCGATAGGATTCTGAGTGGCCAACACCATGAAGGGCGATGGTAACTGACGGGTAATGCCGTCCGTCGTGACGTGGGATTCGCTCATGGCTTCGAGTAATGCACTTTGGGTTTTGGGTGGCGTACGATTGATTTCGTCGGCAAGAACAATGTTGGCGAAAACCGGACCTTTGCGGAAATCAAACTCCCGGGTGCTCGGATTGATGATCGAAACGCCCAGGATGTCGGCCGGCAACATATCGCTCGTGAACTGTACGCGGTTGAAATCACAATCGATCGATAAGGCCAGGGCCTGAGCCAAGGTGGTCTTGCCGATGCCGGGAATGTCTTCGATAAGAAGATGCCCGCGCGCCAGCAGTCCAACGATGCACAGTTGAATCACCTCTCGCTTGCCATACATGACCGTTTCAATATTGTCAATCAAAGCTTCAATTATTTCGTGGGCCTGTTCAATACTGGACTCATTGGCTACAACTGCTGGTTGATTCAATGCTGTACTCCTCTTGATTTCATCTTGAGCGTGGACGCGCCTACATTGAACCCGCGCTACGCATACATCTATTCGCTCGACTCATCATTTGTCGTTTATAACCTATAACCACTGATCAAACCATTCTGTCGCGGCATCCAACTGTGCCAGGGGCAAGGTCTCCTCACCCGGATGAACGTGGTTTTCCAGAGCGCGTGCCGCGCCAAGCTGTGCGAAGACCGGCTGGGCCAGACCCACTGCGACTTCACAACTTGCCGGATCGGACAGGACGTTGTGGTCGTCGGCGGTAATCAGTAGCGTCGGACTCGGCGCAATCATGGCGAGAATGTGCTCCCAGTCGAAGGGGTACTCATTCTTCCCGATGGCTTGGGCCAATCCAGGCAACAACGACAGTCCGTCGTGCTCCAGCCAGCGATCTGGTTGGTGATCGTTGGCAAAACGAGTAAATCCACAACTGGAAACGACAGCCGAAACGCGATCGTCGAGCGCGGCAAGAAGCAGCGCGTTGCAGCCTCCCAGTCCGTGCCCCACAACGCCGACACGCGCGGGATCAATTCCGCTCAATTCTTCGAGCACGTCAATGCACCGCATGTAGTCGGTAACCATTTTTCCCAAAGCCGATTGCTTGGGTTTGTCTTTGTAGTAGGCCGACGTGTCGTAAGGCGAGAGCGCGCCGCCGAGCCGTTCGCCCACCGTGATGCAATCGGGCGCGATAGTGGCGTAACCCATCTCTGCGAAGTAGCGTCCGAAGGCAAGGGCCGAATCGGCCCCTTCGTATCCGGCCGGTTCGTCTTTCCCCATTCGTGTGCGACTGTGGCAACACACGAGTGCCGGACAGTCTTCGGCATCTTCGGGGACAAACACCCAGGCGGAGATGCGCGCCCATTCGTCCACGAAATAGTGAACTTCCTTGCGCACGTAACCGGGGCCTTCAATTTCGTCCACGATTTTGACCTGATGATCGCCATTCGAACTTGGGATTGAACCCAAAACCTCGAGCAGAGAGGCCTCTATACCGGATCGCATTGCGGGCCAATTGCTTAAGCCCTTCAATTCCGCCAGATTATGCAACGGATAACTCCTTTTTTACTTCAGCCCGAGAGGATCGACTAGAGTAATCCTCGCGTCCCTATGGTAAAGCGGCCTTGGTATAAACATCAAGTTTCGAATTGGGCCTTGGATTCACATGAAGTGGGGTGTCTCTTTGGATTACACTGGGCGCACTGACAACTCGAAAGGAACGTTAATCATGAATTTTCCCGATCAAGCACCCACGCCGACAGCGGCGACGTTTCGCGAGGTGATCATCTATTATTTCAACGAAAATGAGCGGCGGGCGGCTGAATCGATGGCTGGATTGCGTCCCGAAGACTTGAATGTTGAGCCCGGTCACGGCAGCTGGAGCATCGGTATGCTGCTCAAACATCAGTTGGATCTCATTAATCTTATCAACAATAACCTGAAACCGGGCTCCACAGAGGATATAACGGTTCCCGATATTGGGGAGGCCGAAAATTGGCACCTGGAAGCGATGCGCTGCTATCGAGCGGACTTGACTGCCCGATTTTTTGAAGTCTTCTACACGCTGGATGGTGAGGCCTTCATGGAGACGCGTCCGGGAGTCTACCCGCCGCATTGGGAGGAGTGGCCGGTGCTCATGCGTATGTTAAGGCCGCTGCTGGACATAGCCACGCACATCGGCCAGGTAAATTACGCACGGCGGCAGCTGGGCAACCCGATTGGTCATGCTTAGGCGCGGCAAACACCTGCAGAGATTGACTTGGCATGACATGGCCCGTATGATACCGATTCCAATTATGGGCCGATATCGGGAACCAGAGGGGACACCATAGCACCGATGGGTCAGGTGATCGTCATAGCGAATCAAAAAGGGGGCGTGGGAAAAACCACGACAGCCGTCAATTTGTCCGCATGCCTTGCTCAAGCGGGTCAGCGCACCTTGCTGGTGGATTTGGACCCTCAAGGTAATTCGACCAGTGGCGTGGGCATCGACAAGCAGAGCCTGGAGGCTTCCCTCTATGACGTGCTGGTGAATGAGACCGACACCAGCGAGGCATTGATTCAGACACGTTTCGAAAATCTCGACATTCTGCCAACGGAGAAGGATCTCGCGGGCGCTGAGGTAGAACTGGTCAATGTGGCGAAACGCGAATACCGTCTCAAGGAGTCCATTGATCCGCTTCGGGATACCTATGACTATATATTGATCGATGCGCCGCCGTCCCTGAGTCTGCTCACCGTCAACGGCCTTACTGCAGCCGATAGCGTGTTGATTCCGCTTCAATGCGAATATTTTGCCCTGGAAGGCTTGAGCGAGCTGCTCCAGACGATCATACTGGTTCGAGACAATTTGAATAGCGAATTACGATTGAAGGGCGTGTTGCTCACCATGTACCAGCGGACCAACCTGTCCAAGCAGGTGATGGATGACGTTCGCGCGCATTTGGGTGATAAAGTGTTTGAGACCGTCATCCCTCGAAATGTTACACTGGGCGAGGCACCGAGTTTCGGCATGCCCATTATCGAGTATGACCGGGCATGCGCAGGCGCGTTTGCCTATACACGACTTGCCGAAGAGTTGCAAAAACGTAAGGCGTAACGACAGAGGAAAGCGGGAACAACGGGTGGCTGCGCAAAAAAGAAAAAGTTTAGGCAAGGGACTTAGCGCGCTGATAGGCGGGTCCGATGGTGCCACGACAATCGATCCCATATCGATTATCGATCCCCCATCGGCACTGCCCGACGGAACCGAATTAGTCCAGATTGATCCCCGCACCGTACGCAACAACCCTAAACAGCCGCGTCGCCAGTTTGAAGAGGAACAGTTACAGGAACTGGCGCAGTCCATTCGGCATGACGGGGTGCTTGAACCGGTCGTCGTGCGGCGTCTGAACGACGGGCAATACGAACTCGTCAGTGGTGAACGTCGCGTGCGTGCGAGCATATTGGCGGAGCTGGATTTAGTCCCGGCTATCTGTCGAGACGTCTCCGACAGTGACATGCTTCGGCTGGGCATCATCGAGAATGTGCAGCGGGAAGATCTGAACGCGATTGAATTGGCAGAGGCCTACACGCAACTAATAGACGAGATGAAATGTACCCAGGATGAGCTCTCGAACGTCGTGGGGAAAAAGCGTGCGACGATCGCCAACACCATTCGACTCTTGCAGTTGCCCGATGACATTCAGCAACACGTCATCTCGGGAGAATTGTCCATGGGTCACGCGCGCGCATTACTATCGGTCGAATCGGAAGACGCACAACGTTCAGCATGCCGAAAAATAATCCAGAATGGTTTGTCGGTTCGTGAGGCAGAAAAGGTCACACGTCCGAAATCGCCGCGCAATGCATCCACTTCGAACGGACATGATCCGCATGTCACCGCCATCGAGGATGAGCTGCGCAAACGCCTGGGCACAAAGGTCCGGTTGCGCGCGGACAACAAAAATCACGGAAAGATTGAAATCGAGTTCTATAATCTGGATGATCTGGACAGAATTCTGGAAATTATTCGATCGTGATTGACTATCGCAACGCTTTCCGCTTTGCCTCCAAAACTCCCCTAAGCTACCTGTTACCAATGACTTAACTTTACAGAAAGAACTCCATCATGTTCGATATTAAACTCATTCGCGAGAATCCAGACGCGGTAAAAGATGCACTCAAGAACCGCAATGCGGAAGGCGTTGATGTCGACGGCATCATCACACTGGATGTGGAGCGCCGGGAGTTGCAACACAAGGCGGAAACGCTTCGGGCCGAGCAGAACGTCGCCTCGCAGAAAATTTCGGCTCTCAAGAAAGCTGGTGAGGATGCGACAGAGGCCATCGTAGCCATGCAGACAATCAGCGGACAGTCGAAGGCGTTGATGGAAGAAGCAAAAATGAAGGATGTAGAATTGCAAAACCTTTTGCATCTTATTCCAAACATGCCTGACGAGTCGGTCCCGCTGGGAACTTCGGAAGACGACAATCGTGAAGAACGGAAATGGGGTACGCCCCCCACCTTCGATTTCGATGCAAAGGACCATGTCGATCTGGGTGAGGCTTTGGGTATCCTGGATTTTGAATCGGCTTCGAAAATTGCACGCGCACGATTCTCACTGTTACGCGGTGATGGCGCACGTCTTGAACGCGCGTTGGCGCAGTTCATGCTCGATGTGCAGACGCAGGAACATGGGTACACGGAAATTCAGCCGCCGTATATGGTGAATTCGGATACGATGCGCGGTATCGGACAGCTCCCGAAATTTGCGGAGGACTTGTTTCGTCTGGAAGGCGATCAGGATCTCTGGCTGATCCCAACCTCTGAAGTGCCGCTGACCTATATGCACGCAGGCGACATTCTGGATGCAGAGCAGTTGCCGTTGCGCTACACGGCCTGCACACCCTGCTTTCGCTCTGAAGCCGGATCCTACGGCAAGGACACGCGCGGCATGTTGAGGCAACATCAGTTCAATAAAGTAGAAATGATAAAGCTTGTGGTGCCGGAAGATTCGTTTGACGAATTGGAGTCGATGACGGCCCATGCCGAGGCGATTCTCCAAAAGCTGGAATTGCCCTACCGCGTCGTAACCTTGTGTACTGGCGATACTGGATTCAACGCAGCGAAAACCTATGACCTGGAGGTGTGGTTGCCGGGGCAGGACACATATCGCGAAATCAGTTCCTGTTCAAATTGTCGCGATTTTCAGGCGCGCCGGGCGAATATCCGCTTCAAACGCGACAAAAAACCTGAATTTGTGCACACCTTGAACGGATCGGGTCTCGCCGTGGGCCGCACGTTTATCGCCGTGCTGGAGAATTATCAGCAGGCCGACGGGTCGATAGTGATTCCCGAGGTCTTGCGACCTTACATGGGTGGCAAAGAAATCATCTCCGCCTGATTCAGCCTTTGCCCTTGTCGGGATCGATGAGGTCGCGAATTTTGCGGAGGATGGATTTACCTGCTTCTTTCGCCTTCTCCAATGCATCTCCCCCATCGTTGCGTTCCGAGTCCTCACGCCCGGAATCGTTGTTACCGGTAATCAGATCCTTCATCGCGTCTGAAGCTTTCCAACTAAGGTCCTCAATCTTTTGCGCAACATCGCGTATGGTGGAATTTTCGGTGAGCTTCTCGGCTTTACCCACAAAATCTTTGCCAATTTCAGCGCCGCGATCGGTTACCTCTTTCACGTTTTCGCGCTCCGAATATTCTTTCGCTTTCTTCAGCGACGATTGAGCGGCTGAGCTGACTTTCTTGGAGAAGTCCTGCACCGCGTCGCTCTCAACGACATCTTGAATGCGATCCGCTGCGTCGCGCCCCATGTCCTGCAGGGTTTCAAGTAGTGATGGATCCTTCCAACCGGGCGGAATCTCTTCAGTGTCGAAATCCGGATCCTCGTACGAATCCTCCGCATCTTTGTCGGTGCCGCAATAGGGACACAGCATGTGTTCCGACCGATAGCGCAGTCGACATGCCCCACATTTTCGATGGCCGAGGTCGGTGAAATCTTCAATAAGGCCCTTTTCGAAAACGACGGCTTTGCAGGCAACCTGGCGGGCAATGGCTGATTCAAAATCCGGGTACGATTCAAGAATCACCCCATACAGATAGTTGGCCGTGGCGAAATTATTGGCCTTCTCAAAACAGAAGGCAAGCGCGAACAATGCCTGGTCATCCTGTTCTCCAGAGGCCATCAGAGGCCACAACAAACGAGTGGCATCTGCGGCTTCGCCCGCCGCGGCCATATCGATGGCTTTATCAATAATGTCGGTGCTGCTAGTCACGCTATGCATTCTCCTCTTGTTGATTCGACTCAGTTTAGTACACTGCGGATTCACAAACAAGGCGCGCGCCGAGGTCGCTCCACGCTTGAAGTGTGCATAAACACCCGTTTGTTTGTTAAACTATGGCCCGCTATACAGCGCAATCGTAGTATTTCGTCCGATTTTCCCGAACCCCCACGCAGTATTTGGAGACAGTAGCATCATGCCAGAGAACACCGCCTTTATATCCACGGCGATTCCCTATGTCAACGCCCGCCCGCACATTGGCCATGCCCTGGAGTATGTGCAGACTGATGCCATGGCGCGGTACCTGCGCCTGACCGGGCTCGACTGTTATTCCCTTACCGGCTCGGATGAGAATTCCCTGAAGAACGTGCGCGCTGCCGAGGATGAAGGAATTTCCACACAGGAATTGTGTGATCGCAATACGCAGATATTCGTCGAGCTTCTGAGCAGCCTCAATCTGGCTACCAGCGATTTTATCCGAACCAGCAGTCAACAGCATTTCGACGGAGCGAAAGAACTGTGGTCCCGTTGCAAACCGGATGACATCTACAAGAAACATTATTCCGGCTTGTATTGCGTGGGCTGTGAAGACTTCTATAATGAGAAAGACTTTCCGGACAAGAAATGTCCCGACCACAATACGGAACTGGAACTCGTCGAGGAAGAGAATTATTTCTTCAAACTTTCGAATTATGAGGACAAACTGCTCGAACTCATTGAGTCCAACGAACTACGCATCGTTCCGGCAACAAAACGCAATGAGATCCTCTCCTTTATCCGTGGCGGCCTGCTGGATTTCAGCATCTCACGCAGCCGCAAACGCGCGGGTAATTGGGGCATACCGGTGCCCGGAGACGACAACCAGGTGATGTACGTTTGGTACGACGCGTTGGCGAATTATCTGACGGCACTGAATCTTGAAGAAGGTAGCGAGAAACTGTCGAAGTACTGGCTGGACTGCCCGAAACGCATCCACATGATCGGTAAGGGCATCAATCGTTTTCACACCGTGTATTGGCCGGCCATGTTGATGAGCGCGGATCTGCCTATACCGAGTGAAGTATTCGTGCACGGTTATCTCACCATCAACGGGCAGAAAATTTCGAAGTCGCTTGGTAATGTAGTCGATCCCATGGAACAAGTCGAAACTTTTGGAACAGACGCCGTGCGCTATTATCTTTTGCGCGCAATCTCGCCTACGGAAGACGGAGACTATTCGGAGACGCGCTTCAGGGAGGTCTATAACGCTGATTTGGCCAACAATCTGGGCAATCTTGCGCGCCGTGTCGAAACCATTGGTGCCAAGGCCGGGCATACTCCATTTGCAGAGACGGACCAGGAAGCACCCGAGGGCTATCATGAAGCGATGGCAGATTATCGCTTCAATGACGCGCTGGCGACCCTGTGGCGGGCTGCAACGGACTTGAATCAGCGCATCGAGGAGGTCAAACCCTGGGTGCTAGCCAAGGAATCACGCGATGACGAGCTCGCGGTATTTCTGGATGAAATGATTGTCGGACTGAGGAAAATCGGAACATGGCTTGTACCGTTCCTGCCTGAAACGGGTGATCGCCTTGCAGATATGTTCCGTTCTGGGACGCCTATTGGGCAATCTGACCCATTGTTTCCGCGCCTTAAATAACGCTTTCGTGAATCAATGAATAATGTCGTCGCTCCGGCGTCCATTGTTTCAGCGGACCTCGCTGGAATTGAGGTCGAAAGGAGCACATTATCATGAATCGTTTGCCCATACTTCTCTTCAGCGCGATGGCAATAGCCTTATCTGGATGCACAACGACACAATCCTACGACGGTGCCGTTTTGGGTGGCCTGTTGGGTGCCGGAGCGGGTGCCATCATCGGCCATCAGACGGGTGATGCTGGCGAGGGCGCTCTCATCGGTGCCGGCTTGGGTGCAATCGCCGGTGCAGTCACAGGTGAAGCGATAGCCCAGAATTCGTATAATACGACCACGATGGTATATCGTGAGGTTCCGGCAACGCAACGCGTTGTCGTCGTGGAGAGACGCCCAGTGCGCCGACAGGCCGGTCATTACGAAGTGCGGCTCGTACGCACGGCATCTGGAGAAACGTATGAAGAAACGGTGTGGGTATACGACTGATCGAGAGTATTCTTCCCGCGCGTGTTTGCATGTTTGAGCAGAAAAGCTGGCGGAAGGTCGCCACAGTATGCCTGCTAGCCTCCGCTGGCATGGCCGTCTACGCGGTGACCTCCGACATGATGCGCGATTCATTGCTGCACATTGTTCGACTACTTTCCAGCGAAAAAGATGATTTGAGCACGTCCAATCCATTTTGGGCGTGTCTTTTATATTGGGGTGTCTTTGCAGGGTTACTCTTCGTGACGGTTTATATCGCCGTGTTGGATTTTCGATTTATTCGCCTTCGATTCGCGTTGGAGAAGCGCGCGCTGTCACAACAGTCGTGGAACGACGAAGAAATGAGCGATTTGTTGGCCAAGACGAAAACGGAGCAAGAAGAAGGCGCTGAACCGGACAACTCATAGGGAATCCCCACGATTTCGGTCTCCGCTAGTATCGTTCGAGCAGAGTTTGATACAATTTCTGTTGTGCGATTGAAATAATTCTACAGGAACTTCAACATGTATAAATTTGTCGTTTTTTCCATAATGATACTGGCATTGACGGGTTGTTCTGACGATGAGCCTCAATACAGCCTTGATGAGAGTGCCGAACAAGAGGTATTGCCACAGAAGAATATCGCGGCAATTGTTTCCGATCAAGGGGTCAAATTCGGCATAGGCGATGTGGAATCGGCCATGCGGGTTGAGACGGTTCTTGCGCCGAGCGCCTTGTCGGGCACGGTAACCCAGAAGATATCGGAGACAAAGCTGGAATGGATAGCCAAAGTCGATGCGATGGTCGCGTTTCCATATCCGGATAAACTGGAAGTGGCAATAGGGGTTCGCAGCGTGAAGAATTATCCGGAACATTCCTCCCGGGTGACGACAAAACTTTACGTCGAGAATGACGTCGTGCATACCTTCAAATTCATCACCGGGAAATCGGCCATCCAAGACAAGAAGATTGAGATCTACGATATCTTGCCCCATCTGAATCTGACTGAAACGGACACGGTATTGCTTCATTCCCGTGCAGAGATCGAATTTTTCCCGAATACACCGGTCGAAGAATTGACCCTGGATACCCCCGCGCGATCGGATACGACCCGCGCAACGAAGATGGGCAATCCGATTCGCATCACGTTTATACCCTAATATCCCTGGCGGAGACGCTTCATGAATGTTGTACTGATTGGTGCTCATCCTGATGATGTGGAAGTTGTCGCGGGTGGTTGCGTAACGCTATGGTGTCAGGCGGGCTTTGACGTGACCATCGTTTCAATGACCAACGGCAACAAGGGACATCATAGTGAAAAGGGTACAGCGCTTGCGGCCCGTCGAAAGCACGAATCAAAGCGCTCGGCCGATCTCGTAGGCGCGAAGTCGATTGTGATGACAACTCCGGACGGTGAACTTGAACCGACCTTGGCCGTGCGCAAAAAGGTGGTATCGCTGATTCGCAAAGCCAAGGCCGACCTCGTCATCACCCATCGTCCGAACGACTATCACCCGGATCATCGCTACACATCCCAGGTGGTACAGGATGCGGCGTATATGGTGACGGTTCCCCAGTTTCTTCCGTCGATGCCGGCGTTGCGCAAGAATCCCACGTTTATGTATTTTATGGATCGATTCCAGAAGCCCTATCCTTTTTCTCCAGACGTGGCTGTGGGCGTGGATGCGGTGATGGACATGAAATGGAAGATGTTTGATGCCATGGAGTCGCAGTTCTATGAATGGCTCGCGTGGCATTCGGGAATTCTGGATTCCCTGCCCAAGGGGAAGAAGAAACGGCTCGCCTGGCTCGAGGAAAACTGGGGCACACGCTTCGCCGCCTTCACCGACACCTTGCGTCCTGCCTTTGAGTCGTGGTATACCAAAGCGAAATCGAAAAAAATTCGATATGGTGAATTCTTCGAGATTTCGGAGTACGGTCATCAACCGACCAACGATGAATTGCTGACAATGTTCCCGTTTCTAGGTTAGTACCCGATGGGCAAAAAGGGAGGAACGTACAATGATGTTCCGGGGAGTGTTACTCATTCTTTTGACGGTGAGCGCGATGCCCGCCGTGAGCCAAGTCGTTACGCCACCGATCATTTCAATTTCGAACACGGCCAAATACCGAATCGCCCCTACGCGGGTTGCGTTTCAGGTGCATGGACGTTTCGAACAGGAGTCATTTCAGGCATCATCGGAGCAGGCACGGTTGTTTTCTGCTGCACTGAATAATGCTCTGGAGACGCTAAAACTTAAACCCTTGTCAACGCAGGTAAATGCGCCTCACATTGGGGATATTTCCTATCCACTAATAACTACAACGACCGATGTCGTATTTGAGTTGCCAATTCTTTCCGATCCACTTGAGCGGGCGACCGGCTTTGCCAGGATGTGTGATGACATGGTAAAGGTTGCGGCAACGGTGAACGGGGAACTAAGTGGACCACGTTTCTTCGTGAATGAAACAATACGTCACGAGCACAATGCGGTGCAGCAGGCGACGGAAAGCGCGCTGATACATGCGCAGTCTGTCGCGGATCTCATGAAGACCGACATCTATGAGGTTGAAGCAGTAAGAATTGTTACCGTGAAATGGGTTGAATCATCGGGAAATCAAGAAACGGCACCGACCCTGGACGGAGTATCTTGCGTGGTCGAATCGGTCGTGTCGTATCGCCATCAACCGTGAGTGGTCAGGCGTCGCAGTGACGTGCCGTCAGGATGAAGCGGCTGCCCTTGTCATACTCAAGCGTCGCGCCGCATGCCGTTGCAAGTTGTCGAGCCAGCGTGAGTCCCATGCCAATGTGTCCGTCTTTGGTGGAGACCTGTGGATCGAAAAGGGTCTGCGCAACTTCGTCGGGCACGCCCGTTCCTGAATCGCTTACGACGATTTGGACCGAAGCACCATCGCGCGTAGACTCAACCCGCAGTGTTTTTTGTGGCGTATCGTCAAGGGCATCCATCGCGTTGTCGATGAGGCGCATCAGAATTCGCTGAAGCATGTGATCCTCCATAAACAGCTGATGAACCTCGCTATCAATGGTAAAGGTCGCATCAACGCCCTGACGCTTGATGTCGTAGGCGAACAGCAGCTCAATGGCGCTGAATACATCGGAGACGGACGCGGTCTCGGATCGTCCGATATTCACAGGTCTCGCGATCATGGTGAGCGCTTCGAGGAGTTTGGCCCCTTTTTCCGAAGCGGCAACAATTTCGCCGGCCATGCGGGTAGTCTCGGGATCTTTCGAATCCATCTTGATAAGGTCAGCGTAGGCCATGATGGCACCAAGCACGTTGTTGAGATCGTGCGTCGCACTGTTTACATATTGTCCTGCATGGGTGCGATGAAGTAGCGCTTCGAAGGCATCGTCGTCCAGGTTCATGTCCAGGTTCCTTCCCGACGTGGAAACTTTTTACCGAAGCTGCATTCTGTCACACCTTTCTCCAGAACGCAAACGAGCCGAACGCTGCGCGTAGCGTTCGGCTCGATGAGCAGATGTATTCAGGTTTAATGTGCGACGCTATAGATTGGATACAATGGCTTCGCCGTATTCACTGCATTTAAGCAAGACCGCATCGTCCATGAGGCGATGAAAGTCGTACGTGACCTTCTTGGACTCGATGGTCTTTATCATGGCCTTGGTTATCGCATCAGCCGCTTCGGTCCAGCCCATGTAGGTCAACATCATTACTCCGGAGAGAATCACGCTGCTGGGGTTCACCTTGTCGAGGCCAGCGTATTTTGGTGCCGTACCGTGGGTGGCTTCGAACATCGAGACGCCGTTCTCGTAATTGATATTGGCTCCGGGTGCAATGCCGATACCGCCGACCTGAGCCGCAAGCGCATCGCTTATAAAGTCGCCGTTGAGGTTCATGGTGGCGACGACATCGAAATCGGTCGGGCGCGTCAGGATTTGTTGCAGAAAGATGTCGGCGATGCAGTCCTTGACGAGGATCTTGTCGCCGGGATCGCCGTCGCAGTCTTCCCAGCCCACTGCGACATCGGAAAATTCTTCTTTGACGAGTTCGTATCCCCACTTCATGAAGGCCCCTTCGGTGAACTTCATGATGTTGCCCTTATGGACAAGAGTGACGGTGGGAAGGTTGTTGTCGATGGCGTATTGGATGGCGGCGCGGATGAGCCGCTTGGAGCCTCTTTCGCTGATGGGTTTGATGCCGATGCCGGAGTCAGCGGGTACGTTCCAGCCCATATCGTTGTTCAGGAAGTCGATGAGCTTTTTGGTTTCGGGTTTGCCTTCTTCGACTTCGAGGCCGGAGTATACGTCTTCGGTATTCTCACGGAAGATAACCATGTCGACGAGTTCGGGGTGAAGCACCGGGCTGGGTACGCCACTGAAATGACGAATGGGTCGTACACAGGCAAAGAGATCGAGCAGTTGGCGCAGGCTTACGTTCAGGCTGCGGAATCCACCGCCAATGGGTGTGGTCAGTGGGCCTTTGATAGCAACGACGAATTCCTTGATGGCTTCGAGCGTTTCGTCGGGTAGGTAGGAGCCGGTAACGTCATTCGCTTTCTCGCCCGCGTAGATTTCCATCCAGGCGATTTTTTTGGAACCGTTGTATGCTTTGTCGACGGCGCTGTCCAACACGTTTTTTGCGGAGGCCCAGATATCCGGGCCAATGCCGTCGCCTTCGATAAACCCTACAACTGGATTGTCCGGAACATTCAGTGAACCGTCGCCGTTAACGCTAATTTTTTCCCCATCGGGCACTTTAATAAATTCGTAGCTACTCATTCGTTTCTCCATTGAATCTCACTTTTTTTCAACACAAACACCCCTGAATGCTGTGTTCTTACAGTTGTACTTGTCGAACCTGTTTGACGTGCTCGGTTCCACGAATCGCATTCAGCGTGTCCTCAGACAGAGGACTATCCAAATTCACCAGTGTCAGTGCACGTCCGCCTAATTCGTCACGCCCCAACGTGAGATTGGCAATATTGACTTGTGCTTCACCGATTATGGTCGTTATATGGCCCAATACATTGGGCATGTCTTCATTGATACATACGAGCAGGCAGCCTTCGGGCACTGCGTCCATCCGGGTTCCTTCGATGGTGACGATGCGTGGGGCATTGCCTTCGAAAAGCGTTCCCGATATGGTTGTCTTTTCGGTATCAGTCGTAATCGAAACTTTTATCTGGAATCCGAAATCCTGATCATCCGGTGTGCGTGTTTCAGTGACGCTGATGCCGTGATCTTTGAGTAAACTCGGAGCGCTGACCATGTTGACAGAATCGGTTGTCGGCTCGAGGAAGCCCATCAAAATGGACGCGGTAATGGGATAGGTGTCCGTCACATCGAGTTCACCGGAGTATTCGATCTCCAACCCGGTAGGGCGGCCTTCGGTATACAGGGCCTGAAACTTCCCGAGTTGCTGTCCGAGATGCAGCAACGGACCCATTTTCTCACGGGTCTCGCTGTCGAGGCTGGGTACGTTGACAGCGTTGTTGATAGCGCCAGTATCCAGGTATTCAATAATTTGTTCAGCCACGTCTATGGCTACGGTCAACTGCGCCTCTCCAGTAGAGGCGGCAAGGTGTGGCGTGGTGACGATGTTGTCGAGACCGATAAAAGGGTTGTCCTCAAAGGGTTCGGAGGTATATACGTCGAGTCCTGCGCCGGCGATGTCGCCATTCTTGAGGGCTTCGGCGAGATCGGCTTCGTTGACGATGCCGCCGCGTGCGCAGTTGATGATGCAGGCGGTGTCTTTCATCATTTTGAAGCGTTCGGCGTTGAACATATTTTCGGTTTCGGGTGTCTTGGGCACGTGAATGGTGATGAAGTCGGAACGCTCGGCGAGCTCATCGATACTGACGAGTTCGATGCCGAGTGCGTCGGCTTTGAGTTGTGTGAGAACGGGATCAAAGGCGATTATTTTCATTTCGAAGGCTTGCGCGCGTTTGGCGACAGCACCGCCGATGCGTCCGACACCTACGATACCGAGGGTTTTGCCACAGACTTCGCTGCCCATAAACTTTTTGCGGTCCCAGCGTCCGGCATCCATGGATGCGTGGGCTGCGGGGATGTTGCGGCACAGGCCGAAAAGTAACGCAAAGGTATGTTCGCAGGTGGAGATGGTATTTCCGCCTGGGGTGTTCATCACGACGATACCGGCATTGGTTGCGACGGTCTTGTCGATGTTGTCAGTGCCTACGCCTGCACGACCGATCACTTTGAGTTTACCGGGATTCGCGAGGGCTTCGGCGGTAACTTTTGTTGCGCTGCGGATAACCAGGCCATCGTAGTCGCCGATAATGGCGGCCAACTCATCGGGCTTTTGAGGCGCTTTGACGTCCACTTCGAAGCCTGGGGCCTTTTCGAAGACATCAATGCCTTCCTGGCTCAGATTGTCTAGTACCAAAATCTTGGGCATTTCCTAAGACACTCCTATACATGGGGTTGCGCACGTGAGCACACAAGGTTTCGAGACTGAAAAACTGGGGCGAAGAGCCCGAAATCGCTCTCAGCTTGTCGATCAATAGCCGGAGCCAGCCTCGATTCAAGAGCGGCTACGGTAGCAAAAAGGGGCTATTCAAATCAAATCGGGGCCAACTACACCACAATGATGAGCCAGCCCCGATGGATTGATTTATTTGGTGTACGAGATGCGGTAAATGGCATTTGCGGCATCGTCGGATACGAGCATGGAGCCATCATCCAGCACCAGCACATCGACCGGTTTCCCCCAGGCTTTTTCGCCGACACGCCATCCGGTTGCGAAAGCTTCGTAGGAAGTACTTTTTGTGCCGTCATGTTTTACGACGGTAACGCGCTGCGATTTTTCGGGTTCGCCACGATGTCCAGCTTTCTCGGTGATGAAGATGGCGTTTTTGTATTCCGCCGGGAACATGTCGCCGTCGTAGAATTTCATACCCATCACACCGGCATGCGGAACGAGGTCTTGTGTGGGCGGCGTGAACCTGGAGAGTTCCTGATTTTTTCCATGCACCGGGTCGAGAATGTCTTGACCGTGCACGTAGGGAAATCCGAAATGCTGACCGGGCTTGCTTATGCGGTTTAGTTCATCAGGCGGAGAATCGAGGCCGAGGTGGTCGGAACCATGATCGGTGAACCAGAGATCGCCTGTCTTTGGATCCCAGTCAAATCCGAGCGTATTACGAATGCCGCGGGCGTAGACTTCACGATTTTTCGCGTCGGCATCCATACGCAAAATGATCATGTGTTCTTCTTCGTCGGCTGCCAAATCGTAGGGTGCGCCCTCAGGGATGTCGTAGGGCGCGCCGCTGGGGATGTAGAGTTTTCCGTCGGGTCCGAATCCGATGTATTTCCAGAAGTGTGTCTTTCCGATGGGGATATCAGATGCAACGATAACCGGGTCACCTGGCTTTTCGAGTTTCGACTCGATGTCGTCAAAACGTAACAGGTTATTCGCCGCACTGATATAAAGCGAGCCGTCTTTAAACGCGACACCGTTGGGCATGTTCGCACGAGTACCGTCGGGCAGTTTCTCGCGTTTGGAGAGCAACGTATATGCGGCATCGGCTTTGTAGTCGCCGTCCTTGTCCACAACAGCGTACACCGAACCGGCTCCACGTGTGCCGACAAAAACGGTGCCGTTATCCCCGAGTGCCATTTGGCGCGGATTGGCGATGTCATCGATGTAGACTTCGATTTTGAAGCCGTCGGGCAGGTTAATGTTCTTGAGTTGTTCGGCTACATCGATGTCTTGCGCGTGAGCCGAGACCGCCACAAGGGTAGCCAAAATCAGTGTTCCGAGCCGTTTCATAGTTACTTCTCCGTGTTGCTATTTATAGGTAATTCGATATAGTACATGAGCGTTGGTGTCCGAGACCAACATTGAACCATCGGGCATTATTATGACATCGCAAGGGCGGCCCCATGCGGATCGTCCATCCAGCCACCCCGTGGCGAAGGGCAAATAACGCGTTCCCTTTTCACCGTCTTGCACGACGGTCGTCAGTTGATATCCAATCTTCTCCTTACGGTTCCAGGAGCCGTGTTCCGCGATGAAGATGACGTTTTTGTATTCTTCAGGGAACATGGAGCCGGTGTAAAATTTCATGCCGAGCGCGGCGGTATGCGGATTCAGTTTTTGTGCGGGCGCTACATAGTCTGAAAGTTTCTTGCCGCGACCGTAGCGTTGATCGAGGGTGTCGCCTTGGTGCACGTAGGGAAATCCGAAATGTTGGCCGACTTCGGAAACGCGATTGAGTTCGTCTGCGGGCATGTCGTCGCCCAGTCCGTCGATGCCGTTATCGGTAAACCAGAGCTCGCCAGTCTCCGGATGCCAGTCGAAGCCGACCGTATTGCGTACACCGCGCGCAACGATTTCGCGTCCAGTTCCGTCCGGGTTTATGCGTTGAATGTTCATAATCTCTTCCGTTTCGGGACAGGTGTTGCACGGCGCACCCACGGGGACATAGAGTTTTCCATCAGGCCCAAACGCAATCGATTTCCAGCCGTGATGTCGTTTGTCTGGAAAGGCATCAGTGACAATCACAGGATCGCCGGGATTATCGAGTTTGTTTTCGATATCGTCGAATCGCAAAATGTGGCTCAACGCCGCAATGTAGAGTGCGCCGTCCTTAAAAGCGATTCCACTGGGCATGTTGGCGACGGATCCGTCGGGCAATTTCTGGCCGGAGGCCAGAATGATCTTGACCGAATCGGCTTTGTAATCGCCGTCGGAATCCACGACGGCATAGACGTTGCCAGCAGTGCGAGAACCGACGAAAACGGTACCCTTGTCGCCAAGAGCCATCTGACGCGCGTTGGTGACACCTTCGGCGTAAATACTGATCGCGAAGCCGGGGGGCATATTAATCTTGGACAGATTTTCATGCACATCTGCTTGCGTTGTGGTAGCGAACGCGGCGAGTAGGGTGACGGCAAAGATGCTTGTCAGATTTTTCATGGTATGGCCTCCCAGCGGGAATGAAATCGTTGTCATTATGGCTACAAAACAGTTAATCCAGACGAATCCTTACTTTAATCGTAGGGCGGTCACCAGTTCAACGTGATCGGTCTGTGGGAATAGATCAACGGCCTCCATGGAAGTAATCTCGTATCGTTCCGTGAATACCTCTAATTCCTCCGCGAACACTGAGGGCTTGCAGGAGACGTACAGGATGTCTGGGGGTGCCGCGCGCACGAGTCGTTCAAGCGGTTTCGGGGTCATGCCTTCGCGAGGCGGATCGATGATGGCGGCACTGTTGGATTCCATGCCCCCTTGCTCGTTGATCTGCTGCAGGTATCCTCGTATCTTGCTGGTGGTGAAAAACACGTTTTCGATGTTGTTGGTCTGAGCGTTGTACTCACCGTCAGCTGTCGCGGACTCGACGACTTCGACCGAGCGCACAAGATCCACCAGATCGGAACACGAGAATGCGATCCCCCCCGCTCCGCCGTAAAGATCGTAGAGTATCGAAGGGTTGATTTCTTTCACCCAATCGCGAATGATCCCGTACAACACTTCGCTGCCAAGCGTATTCGTTTGAAAAAAGCTGAAAGGGGATATGCGAAAGCGTAATTGGCGTATGCCATCGCCGTCGGGCACGTGCAACACTTCGTCGATGGTCGGACTTCCGTGGAGCAACACGAGTTCGTCGGCAAATGCCCCGCGTGCGGTGCCTCGATAGATGCCCCGATAAATGGATGTCGCCGGGTAGACCGCGCGAACGGCATCCACGAAAGATTGTTCGTCCATTTCACCGTCGGTGGTAATCAGGACGACCATTCCCTCCCCCGTGCGGCGACTTTCCCGATGCAACAGGATGCGCAATATGCCGTTTTCGGTACGTCTATCGGCCGCGCGGTAGTCGTGTTCTTTGGCCCAGGCACGCATGGCTTTCGTGAGGGATGTCGAGGACTCGGCGGCGATCGAGCATTCGTCAATGTCCAACGGAAAATACCACTTACCTTTTTTGTTGAAGCCAAGCAGCGTGTCACGCACGAAGTCGTCGGGCGGTTTTTCGTCGTATTGTTTGAGCGCCCAGTTCATGTCAATTTTGTTGCGGTAGTTCCACTGTACCGGGGATGCGTGGACGGGAATCGGAGCGTCCCAGAATTTAGAGACGAGATCCTGAAGTCGCGTTTGTTTAATCGCGAGTTGCTCTTCGTAAGGTTGGTCCTGCATCTGACAGCCGCCGCAGGCACCAAAATAGGCACAGCGCGGGTCTGAATGGGCTATTTTCTGGATGGAAGTCACGTTCGTTTTGGCGGGATCATTCATAAATTGAACTATAGTATAGCGAATCAACGAAGGTTTTTGGAACGAAGGGATGCTCGGGTCGTGGGGTCGGAAATATTTGTCAATCAATTACTTTTCTGCTTTCCTGCTATTCAAGATCCATGTATCAGGCACCGTTATGAATACTATTGGTACTCAATGGTATTTCAAGGTACACTGTAGAGCACGGCCACAATAAAGAATCGGGAATGATCGAGATGGAAGAGCTGACTGCAAAAACCATTCGAAAATTAATACCGCATCGCGCGCCCGATGGACATAAGGGCACCTTTGGCCACGTGTTCATTATCGGCGGTTCGACGGGATATTCTGGAGCTCCTGTGCTCGCGGGAAACGGTGCGCTTCGTTCGGGCGTCGGACTGATCACGATTGGCGTTCCTGAGTCGCTGGGCGAAGTCTCTTCCATGGGCCTGCTCGAAGCGATGACCTTCCCTTTGGCGGAGACGAAAGAAGGTACGTTGACGATGGCCGCGCTGGAAGCGACAACCGAGTTCGCGGCGGAAAATGACGCCGCCGTGATCGGCCCGGGTCTTTCGCTGCACGGTCGTACGCAACAATACATCGTTAAATTCATCGAGCAATGTCGTGCGCCTCTTGTGATTGATGCGGATGGTCTCAATGCTTTGTCCAAAGGCACCGACTGCGTTTCCAATCGAAAGTACGAGACCGTTCTGACCCCCCACCCCGGCGAAATGGCCCGCATTCTGCACACGGCCACGAAGGATGTTGTGGAGCGTACTGAAGAATGCGCGTTGTCCGTGGCGTCGCAACTGAATTCAACGGTCGTCTTGAAGGGCCATCGAACGTTGATCGCCGAACCGGACGGCACGCTTGTGCGGAACACTACCGGAAATAACGGAATGGGTTCGGGTGGCTCCGGGGATGTTTTGGCTGGATTGATCGGCGGACTGCTTGCCCAGGGCATGACGGGGGGCGATGCATCACGGCTTGGCGTGTACCTGCATGGTCTCGCGGGCGATCTGGCAGCGGAATATTATTCTCAGCGTGGGATGGCGGCGCGGGATATAATTCATTGCCTGCCGGAAGCGTGGCTACAATTGGAGCAGGATTAACGCTTCATGCCTTCCCTTGACGAGACGGGCGAATTCGCCTTTATTGATCGCTTGCGCGATATTTATCCGGGCAGTCCTGACGTGGTGCAGGGCTTGGGAGACGATTGCGCCGTGGTCAAGGTTGGGGAACGTACCCAATTGATTTCGACGGATCTGTCTGTCGAAGGGGTGCATTTCAGGCGGGATTGGTATTCGCCTTATGATATCGGCTGGAAAGCCACAGCGGCGGCCCTGAGCGACATCGCCGCAATGGGTGGGCAACCTCAATTCGTGCTGACCTCGATGGCGATTCCCGCGTCTACCGAAGTGGAGGATCTGACGGTCATCGCGGAGGGGATACGGGATGCGGCAGAGTCGGTTGGTGCTACGGTGATAGGTGGCGACACGACGCGTTCTCCAGCAGGCCTGATGATCGATGTGACGGTAATCGGTGAGGCGGCCGATGGCAAGTATCTGTTGCGTAAGGGAGCGCAATCCGGCGATATGCTACTGATTACGGGTACTCCGGGGCGTTCGCGTGCGGGATTGCTTGCCTTGGAAAAGGGGCTTGATGCGGAGACATTGATTCGTGCGCACGTGCATCCCGAACCGCGGGTCGAGTATGGACAGTGGTTCCTTCAGCAGCCGCATGCGCGCGCGATGATGGATGTGAGTGACGGCATCGCGCAGGACGC
>JAYGCN010000335.1:0-1657 GCA_046583315.1 Candidatus Hydrogenedentota bacterium | reverse complement strand
CATCACTTGCCAGTTTATTTGTCCGGCATCGTATGCTCCGGCGATTTGCGCAGTCCAAGTTGCACCACCATCAGTGCTTCGGTAGACATTCAAAAGACGATACGAATTGTTCCTATCTGAAGACATGGCGTACATCGTCGCCTGATTGCTCGGCGCGATAGCAAGATCGCTTCTGCCGATATCCGTCGCGGTATGAACTCTCGCCCAGGTAACGCCCGCGTCGAGCGAACGATAGATTCCATCCCCTGACCATAGTGAGCCGTTGCTCGCGATCAACGTGTCTGTTGCAAGATCCGTTCGAATCTCTACGTCAGTGAATCCGGTATACGTGTTCACTTGCGTGCCACTGCTCCCGCCAGCACCATTGTCCGATAGTACATTCGTCCAGGAAGTTCCTGCGTCGGACGTCTTCCAGATACCTGTTCGTGTAGCGGCATAAAGTACATTGACATTATTGGGGCTGGCCACGATCTTGTTCACATAGTAAAAACTGGAATTCGCGGTGCTCGCGAGTTGCGACCACGTTGTGCCTGAGTCCGTGCTTTTGAAAATTCCGCCGCCTCGCACGGAATCGGCGTTATAGAAACCCTCTCCAGTGGCAGCATAGAGGATACTGGTGTTGACACTGGCCCCGCCTTGCCCCGCAAACGCGAGACTCGTGACGGCAAGATTACTCATGAGATCGTCCAGTGGGTTCCAGGCGGCGCCCGCATTGGAAGAATACCAGACACCGCCGGCTACACCCGCCGCGTACATGATCTGATCATTCGTTGGATGCAGCAGAACCGCGCGGGTTCGCCCGCCGATATTCCCCGGTCCCAGTTCCAGCCAGCCCGAAATATCTCCGGCATCCCGAACCATGCCGTTTTCGAGGATTTCATTCATCTCGAAACCTTTTGCGGTGAGGTTTGCTGTCGGCATGGATTGAACATCTATTTTGGCTTGCTGCAATAGCGTGTAGTCAAGTGGAGCCCCGCCAGTACGCTGATCGAGGAAAAACTCCTGGGCTTCGCCGGGATTCGTATAGGCTTTTTTAGCTTTTCGTGCCTTTCGTTCTATTCGTAACTTTTCACTCGTTGTATACACTTCGGAAGCAGCCGTAACGATATCGGTGTTGGAGTTCGTCTGTTGCACGACTTCGTCCGGACCGAATGAACAAGCAAGATTTAGGCAGCAGAGGGTGGCAAGGAGGTAGGCTGTCGAAGCTTTGAAGAACTGTTTTTTGACCAATTTCATTCTAGAATTCTCCCATACATATCATCTGGATCCTGAACGTATAACCGATATTAAAACGACGATCAAGAATTTATGAGCAGGGGTATCTTGACAAATTTTCCATCTTCTTTTGTATCACAGTCAGATGTCCGTGTCAAGGAGTGATGTAATTGGCTCAATCGGCAATCGCGACGATGATCTAGAGCTTTTTGAGCAGGATGTCCTTGAATTGCACGGTCATGGGTGGGCCGGAGTGAAGCTGCAGGGCGAGGATGCCTGTGAAGTCTTGCTGGTCGGGGTCGTTGTCGATGACTTGGGCGACGAGTTTGCCGTCTACGTTGAGGGTGATTTCGTTGCCTTTGCAGATGAGGTGGTATTCGTGCCAGTTGTGGAGTCGAAAGTGGGGCGTGCCCTGGGCGGACTCGATTTTGGTGGTGGTGGC
>JAYGCN010000315.1:0-13426 GCA_046583315.1 Candidatus Hydrogenedentota bacterium | reverse complement strand
GCGGATGTTATCGTCGTATGCCCCATTACGGGCATTATCGAGCCGGGCGTGTTGGTGCTCATTGAACGCGCCATTGCCGAAGCGACGGAACTCAATGCGAAGGCGATTATCTTTCGCGTAGACACGCCAGGCGGACGTGTGGATACGGCAGTCGAGATTGCCAAGGTCATTGGCGAGGCGCCGTGTCGGACGATTGCGTATATTGAGGGTATGGGCGCGATTTCTGCCGGGGCGTTGATCAGTTTTGCCTGCGACGATCTCATCATGACAGCGAGCTCGAATATTGGTGCGGCGGCGCCCGTGTATCAGACGTCTGAAGGCATGGAACCGGCTGGTGAAAAAAGCGTGTCGTTCATGCGTGCGAAAATGCGTGCGCTGGCCGAGGCGAAGAATCACAACCCAGACATTGCACAGGCGATGGTGGATAAAGATATTGAGTTGCGCGGATATACCGATGAGCTTGGCGACTATATCGTGTACGCGTGGGATTCGGACGGATCGGAAGATTCGAGGAGGCAATCGCCCGAGATAAGCACCATTCAGAAAGTGATCGATACGGTGACGGAGAATCTCCCGATCAATGTGACGGTCACGCCCAAGGAGGAAACCGAATCGGAAGTCGTCGATGAAGTCGAAGAGGTTGATGTCGGCACGGTGGTCTATAAGGATGGAAGTGAACTGGTGCTGGCGAGTGGCAAGTTGTTGACGCTGACACCCTCGGAAGCGATTCGGTATGGCGTGATCGACACGACAGTAGACTCTGTCGATGAAACGGTGACTCATTTTATGTTGGGTGGCGGCACGTATCACATTGTAGAGCCGAATTGGGCAGAATTGACGTTCCGATTTCTGACGAGTCCGACGATTGCGGGGCTGTTGCTGATGCTGGGCATGGGAGGCTTGTATCTGGAAGTGCGTACGCCGGGATTCGGCTTGCCGGGTATTGTTGGAATCACCTGTCTTGCGCTTCTCTTTGGTTCGCACTTTGTGCTGGGTCTGGCGGATACCATTGATATTTTCCTCGTTATTGCGGGTATTCTTCTGATTATCGCGGAGATTTTCATTATTCCAGGATTCGGTATCGCAGGTATCGCAGGCATGTTGTGCCTCGTTGTAGGGGTTTATCTGTCGTTCGTGGATTTCACGATTCCTCAGTACAGTTGGGATTTTGCGCGATTGAATGATGTCGCGTATTCCTTTGCGGTCTTCGTGATATCGGGATTTGCGTTTGTGCTTGCGACGTGGAAACTGATGCCCTTGGTTCCCTTTTACGGCTCGATGATCTTGTCTGACACGATGGCGGCAGATGCGGGGTATGTCGGGCAGGATCTGGAGAAAGCCAAGGCAGTCCTGGGGACGACAGGAATTGCATTGACGCCGTTGCGCCCTGTGGGAAAGGGACACTTTGCCGATGAAAAGTACAATATTGTTACCCGTGGCGATTTCATTGAAAAAGGCGCGAAGGTAGAAATCATCGAATCGGATGGAAATCGATACGTGGTCAGACCAGTGAAAGAGGAGGCATAAAGAGGTTATGAAAAAATCGCTAATATCGATGCTGAGGCAGTTGATGGAAGATATGGCTGTGTTGCATCAGCAGGGAGCCGGTTATTACAGTTGCATCCCGATTATCCGTCGCTACAACAAATTGCTTGGACAGTCGCGAACGTTGTTTGATGCGAACGATAGCTTGATGGGCACCTTTGACAATCAAGAAGAAGCCGATCCCAAGGATCCCGCCGAGAAGATGAAAATTGTGCAGGCGACCCGCATAGAGACCGGACAACTCATATCGCTGCTGGAATCGTGTGACGCGGATGATGACGACGAAGCTGCCGTTGAGCAGGAGGCCTCATGATTGTCCCTATCGTCCTGTTTATCGCAGGAATCATGCTGATTCTCTCGGAGTTTTTTTTGCCGGGCGCGATTATGGGTATCCTTGGATTCTTGTTGATCGTAGTCAGCACCGTAACGGGTGTCGCGCAGTATCCCGAATACGCGCTGTTCATTATCGTCGGCGAAGTTCTGGGTCTTGTCGGCGGGATTCTCTTTGGATTGTATTTGATTACGAAAACGCCTTTACAGGACGCACTGGTGTTGGATATGACGCTGTCTGCTGAAGAGGGCTACAGCGGGCCATCGATGGACCCTGCGTTGGTGGGCCAAGTTGCCCGGGTGCACACCGCACTTCGCCCGGCAGGAACGATTATGTTGGGCGATGAGCGTATTGATGCGGTGTCGGACGGGACGTTTATTGACGCGGGGCGATCGGTTCGCGTCATTCAGGTGGAAGGTCACCGCGTGGTGGTTGAGGAGGATGAGGGTGGTGTCGAAAGTGAGCAAGACACATGAGCGGTGAATTGCTTGCGTTGATCGCGGTCGGAATGTTGGTGCTGTCGGGCATCGTGACGGGATCGGTCATTTATTTGTACTATTTTCGGCTGTGGTTTCGTTCTCATGTTGCGCAGTGTTCGTTATCGCTGCCGACGATAATGGGTATGACGCTTCGAAAGGTCAGTCCACAAATTATCGTGAACTCCTATATAGACTTGCACAAGGCGGGCATACCGGTTAGTATCGAATTGTTGGAAGACCATTATCGCGGTGGTGCGCGTGTTCGCCGGGTCGCGCAGGCCATGGTCGTAGCCAGCAGGCAGGGTCAATCTGTCGATTTTGAGGAAGCGTGTGCACTGGACCTGGCGGGCAAGGATGTGATGAAGGAAATTGGAACGGTCGTTGATTTTGCGGCCGGTACGAGTGATTAAGAGAATAAAATAAAACCGGCGTGAATGTTCATCGCTGAAAGGATGGTTCGGTATGTGGCCTATTGTTATTACGATTCTGAGTGTAATTGCGGTAATTGCGATATTTATTTTTGGTATTGCATTCATTATGTATTTCAATTTGTGGATTCAGGCGTGGGCCTCGAAGGCCAAGGTGAGTCTGATTCAGATCGTTTTTATGCGTCTTCGGAAAGTGCGTCCTGCGGTCATTGTCGAAAGCAAGATTATGGCGGTGAAGGCTGGAATCGAAGTCACCACGAATGAACTGGAGACGCACTATCTTGCAGGTGGTAACGTGGTGCGCGTAGTGCAGGCACTGATCGCGGCGAACAAGGCCAATATCGGTCTCGATTTCCAGAAGGCGACTGCGATCGACTTAGCAGGTCGCGACGTACTCGAAGCGGTGCAAACTTCGGTGAACCCGAAAGTGATCGACTGTCCTGACGCGGCGAAGAGCGGGGTGAACTACGTTGCGGCGGTGGCGATGGACGGAATCCAGATCAAGGCGAAGGCCCGGGTAACGGTACGCACGAATATCGCAACACTTATCGGGGGTGCTACGGAGGAAACCATTATTGCGCGTGTGGGTGAAGGCATTGTAACGACGATTGGTTCTTCTGAGACCCACAAAAAAGTGTTGGAAAATCCGGACATGATTTCGAAGACCGTCTTGGCGCGTGGATTGGATGCGGGCACGGCGTATGAAATTCTATCGATCGATATCGCGGATGTGGATGTGGGTGAGAATATCGGCGCCATCCTGCAAATGAAGCAGGCTGAGGCGGATAAAAATATCGCTCAGGCGCGTGCCGAAGAACGTCGTGCAATGGCGAAGGCGCGTGAACAGGAGATGCGTGCCCAGGTGATCGAAATGCGCGCGAAAGTGGTCGCAGCCGAAGCCGAAATACCCAAAGCGATGGCCGACGCGTTTCGCAGTGGGAATCTTGGTGTGATGGATTATTACAAAATGAAAAATGTGATCGCGGATACGGATATGCGCGACTCAATATCGAAGATTGACGGCCCGGATAAGGGCGGTTCAGAGTAACAAGTCGTTCCCTTGAAGGAAACGGAGCTTGATTATGGATTTTATCGGGATACTCATATTCTTCGTCGTGGCCATTGCCTCCTTGGCTCAAAAGGCACGGGAGAACCGCAAGGCGAAGCAAGCAAACAATCCGCTTGCACAGCGGCGTGACCAGCGCCAGGTGCCTGCGAAACGTGACGAGTCCACGGTGCGTCAGGCCAAGCCGAAGGGGGCTTCGTCGGGGCCTTCGGTTGCCTTGTCCCCTGAAACGACGGGCGGCGAGCTGATTAAGGCGCTTTTTGGCGAGGGAGCGGTAGACAGCAATGAAGGCTGGACTGCGGTCGAGCCGGAACCACGAAGGGAATTGCCAAGACATAGGCAACAACCTGCGCCTCGGCAACCGAACGAGGGAGGCACTGTGCGCGATGCCGTGATACGACAGCGCGAAGGGATGCAACGTACCCGGGCGGATCATCCAGCCAGGGCGCATCACCACGATAAACATCGTTCTCCTCAACAGCAACAACCCTCTCGTGAGCAGGTGGTGGCAGAGCGGCAACGTCGTAAGGAACAGGCTCGACAGCATCGTGAGAAGGCGGTCGCACGTCAGAAGCAGCAGACGCAACAGCAACGACGTGCGCCGCGACCTGTAGCCCCGGTTGCGCAGCCATCTTTTGTGCCGCAGACGCTCAATGACGTTCGTCGCGCGATTGTGATGGCCGAAATCCTGGGACCGCCCAAGGCGTATGAAGATCGATAGACGATGGAGATTGGTTGGGCTGGTCTGTTTGATGGTAGTGATGGCTTCGGGTGTGTTTGCTGAAGAGACACCTGCGGAGTCGGTTGATCTCAAAGAACTCGCACGGCTGGTTTCGGAGGGGGATGGCGAGGCGATGTATCAGTTGGGCGTAATTTATGAAGAGGGCCTCGAATTGCCGCCGAACGCGGATCGCGCGATGGAGTGGTTCATGCTCGCCGCCGATGAAGGGCATGCAATCGCCCAATACCGGGCGGGCCGGGTATACCTGGCCAAGGGAAACTATCCCACAGCAATTGAGCTGCTCGGCGCGTCCGCTCGGCAGGGTCACGCGCGTGCGCAGTATACATTCGGGCTGATGCATGAGGCGGGCCGGGGCATGAATCGTAGCGACCGGCAGGCGGTATATTGGTATACCGAATCGGCGCGGCAGGGGGATGCCGATGCGCAATACAGCCTGGCGGGACACTATACATCCGGAAAAGGGGTCGATGAGGATTTATCCATCGCGATGCGCTGGTTGACGGAATCGGCGAAACAGGGGCATCAGAACGCGCAACGCAATCTGGCGTTCATGCATATCCAGGGGGAGGGGGTTCCGATGAATTTGGTTCATGGATACGCATGGTTCGGGGTGATGGCAGACAGCGGCGATTTTCCGGCTTCGAAACTAATGACGACGCTGGCTGAAAGTATGAATGCGGAGGAAATCCGACGCGCGGATAATCTGGCGGCAAGTTTTCTTGATCGCATCACGAAGAATAGGGAAGAAGCGACGAATAAGCAGGCCGAGACAGCCTCGAAGCCTTCGAACTAAGAGGCGAGTTTCCCTTAACAATGATTTGTTGCGTGTGATACACTCGCTCTCTATGGCTACTCGAACCGACACTCCTGTAATTGTTCAATCCGATCGTTCAATTCTGTTGGAAACCGACGGACCGTGTTTCGAAGACGCGCGTGATGCGATTGCCTCCTTTGCCGAATTGGTGAAATCTCCCGAACACATCCACACCTACAGCATTACCCCCCTGTCGCTGTGGAATGCCGCTGCGGCGGGCATGGACGCGGAACTGATTATCAGCAGCCTTGGTCAATACAGCAAATACGATATTCCGGATAACATTATCTTTGAGATCAGGGATTACGTGTCGCGTTACGGTCGCTTGAAGTTGTATAAGCTTGAAGACGGCCTCCTCGCTATCGAATCCGACGATCCGCTTCTGTTGACGGAGTTGTTTAACAACCCGAGCATTAAACCTTATGCGACACGCTCCAGCGATGCCAATCGACTGCTCGTGGCACCCGGAGACCGCGGCAACATCAAGAGCGCGCTCATCAAGATTGGATTTCCAGTCGAAGACCTCGCCGGCTACATCGAAGGCGCGCCGTTACCTTTTGATCTTCGGGAAACGGCTCTGTCAGGAAAGCCCTTCGGCCTTCGCAAGTATCAGGTGGAGTCGGTGGATTCCTTCTATATGCGCGGTTCGAATCACGGGGGTAGCGGCGTAATCGTATTGCCCTGTGGTGCGGGGAAAACGTGCGTGGGTATCGGTGCGATTCATGCCATGCAAACGCAGGCACTCGTGCTGACGACCAACACCGTCGCGCTGCATCAATGGAAAAGCGAGCTGTTGGACAAAACGACACTGACGGAAGATCAGATTGGCGAATATAGCGGGGAGTCGAAGCAGATTCGACCGATCACCATTGCGACCTATCAGGTATTGACGTACCGTAAGACGAAGGACAGCCCCTTCGTGCATTTTGGTCTTTTTGATCAGGGCAACTGGGGGCTGGTTGTGTACGATGAAGTGCATTTGCTGCCGGCACCTGTGTTTCGTGCGACCGCGAGCTTGCAGGCGCGTCGGCGTATTGGGTTAACCGCGACATTGGTGCGTGAAGATGCGCGTGAGGACGACGTGTTTTCGCTTATCGGTCCGAAGAAATATGATGTGCCCTGGAAGGTGCTTGAGAAGCAGGGATGGATTGCACAGGCGGTCTGTCACGAGATTCGTGTGCCACTGCTCTCCGAAGATCGCTATCAATATGCCATCGCGAGCAAACGTAGCAAGTTCCGGATCGCGTCCACCAATCCTGAAAAACTTGGGATATGCAAGAAACTCATCGCAAAACATCAAGGCGATAATATTCTGGTCATCGGGCAATACCTCGATCAATTGAAGGAATTTGCCGATACGTTAAAGGCACCCATCATTACGGGAAAAACGGGCAACAAAGCGCGCGAGGAATTGTACGGAAAGTTTCGCAACGGTGAGATAAAGCTCTTGGTCGTTTCCAAGGTGGCCAATTTTGCAATTGATCTGCCCGATGCCAATGTCGCGATACAAATTTCAGGTACCTTCGGCTCTCGACAGGAAGAAGCGCAACGTCTCGGGCGTATTCTTCGGCCCAAAAGCGACGGAACGATTGCGCATTTTTACTCGATCGTCTCCCGGGATTCTTCGGATCAGGATTTCAGTATGAAGCGGCAGTTATTCTTGACCGAACAAGGATATCGTTATGAAATTGTTCAGGCTGAGGATGTTTAGGGCTTAGGTGTAAACAGGGGGCAGGCCATGGCGCAGGTGCGGGTATTGACCGGTTTGGCATGGTCCACGCGGCGTGAGGATATTGATCGACTGCTGCTTTCTGATTTGGACACGACGCGACTTATTGTGCCCACTCAGCGCACCGTTCAACAACGTACTCGGCGCATTTTGGCGAGCGCTGAAATTTCGGGTCTGATGGGGCATCCGATCGTTAACTTCGCAAAATTTGCTGAAGAACTTCTCGAAGGGACACCCGAGAGTCGACGCCCGGTTCCTGCGCTGACGCAACATCTTCTATTGCGACACGCGCTCGAGCGGTGTGCGAAGGAAGGCGCCCTGGATTTTCTAGGTGAGGTGGCGTTGAGCGCAGGATTTCTCAGTCATGTGCAACGGGTCATTTCGCAGTTGAAACAGAGCGCGGTGGATCCCGAAGCGTTTCATGCCAGGGTTGTGCAACGAAAGAACCCGACTCCCTTTGATTCGATGGTTGCGCGCGTGTATAAGGAATATCAGGACTCGCTGGTCGATTCGAATGCTTGCGATTTGCAGGGCATGTATTGGTTGGCCGATAGGGCCTGCCGCGATCAGGAGCCTGCTGCGCTCGAATCGATCGATACCTTGCTCATCGACGGGTTTGATGATTTCACGCCGTCCGAATTTCGATTGATACAGTCGATCGCGCCTCATCTGAATCAGCTGGTCTTCGGATTGAGTTGCAGCATGTTGCCCACCGCTTCGGATGCCTACGCCGTGCCGCGCAAAACCTTTAACGCGATACGGGATGTGTTTGACGCGGCGCATGTGGACTGTGAAGGTGAGGGACCGGATGATAGGTCGAGTTGCGACGTCGTGTCGTCGTTGTTGTTCGGGCGCGATCCTGAATCGAATCGGCCACCTTCGGAGGGAATAGACGCGAACCTGACGCTGACCCATTGCAATACCGTTGCGGACGAGATACAGACTCTGGCGCGCGACGTGAAGCGGGATCTGGTCGAAAATGGAATCAATCCGGCGGATGTGTTGATCGTGTTTAAGCATCCCGAGGCCTATCGCGAGACGATGGAGGCGGTATTCGCCGAATGCGGCATTCCCTGGCATAGCAATCAATCCACGACACTGGCGCAATCACGGTTTTCGGATTTTCTGGCGAATTTGTATTTGGCGACAACGAACTGGGATAGGGATCGGGTTCTGTTTGTGTTGACCTCTCCTTATTTCAAGGCGGTGGGCTCGGAAGATACCGAGCATACGAGTGCTTACCGGAATATCGCGTTGCAGGCGGGTATTGCGGACGAGGGAGGATCGTGGGTCGATATGATTCATCGCGTTATTGAGCGTCTCGAAACCGATGGGGGGCGTACGACACAGAATTGGTTGGCGCGGATGCCGATTCTAAAGGAAGCGTGTCGCGCGTTGATCACGGATGTGCAGCGGCTGGAAACGATTTCGGAATCGTTGTTGGGCGCGGGTACGCTCGCTGATCACGTGGCGTGTTTTGCGGAACTTGCGAAACGATTTTCGCCGGAAACGCTCGTGGCACTCGCGGAAGACAACCAGCGCGCGCCTGATGTGCAGGCATGGTATGGAATTCATGGGCTTAGCTATACCGTCAGCACCATTGTTGAGGACGACTCGGAGAAAATGGACCGTGCTGATTTTGTGGATACGCTGCACGAATGTTTTGCGTTGACTCCCGTAGCGGATAGGGGCGAGCGGGAAGGCGTTTTGTGTCTTTCCCTGGAAGACGCGCGGCATCTCGAGTATCCCGTGGTGTACATGTGCGGTGTCAATGAGGGGACCGTACCTTCGGCACCGCCACGAAATGCAATCTATTCGCCGGAGGATCAGCGTGATTTGCTGGAAGCCGGAATTCCGCTGAAATCGGCTTCGGGCCACCTGGATATGGAGCGACTTCAATTTTTGCGTCTGTTTTCAGTGGCGACGCAACGACTCACGATATCCTGGCACGGGCATAATGCGCAGGGGCAGCCGATGTATCCCAGCCCCTATGTCAGCGAAGTACAACGACTTCACAACGCGGGGTTACTGCTCTTGAGCGATGCTGCGAACATTGATTCGTGGCACGCATCGCCGCGGGAAGCGGTAAACGCCGTCGTGCTGGGTGGGCTGGATGTTCCCGCAGACTTGGCTTCGGAGGTAAGCGCGGTGCGTACGCGTTCGGCACTGGAATTGACGCGCTTGAGCGACAAGCCTTTCAATGAATACGATGGCGTGCTGAATGATCCGGAGTTGCTTTCGGAACTGACCTCGTTTTTCGACCATCGACACACCTTCAGCGCCTACCAGATTGAAACCCAGATTGATTGCCCCTTCCGATATTTGATGAACGTGATGCTCAAGCTGCCGGACGTAGATACACCATCGTCCATTCTGGATGCGCGGCTTGCGGGAAAGATATTGCACCACGCGTTGGAACGATTCTATCGCCACTATGCGAGCGTTGCGATGGACGATGTGCCGCTAAATGAGATTCTGGAGAAAATGATAGAAATAGGCGGGGAAGTATTTGATCGAAGAGCACGGGACTTTCGCCGCGCTTATCCGGGCATTGCGCGTGCAGAAAAAGCACGTTTGATTGCGACGCTACATCGGCATGTTCGCATCCATCACGACACTGATGACGGGGCCTGGAATCCGACGTATTTTGAGACGAGTTTTGGAGAGTCGGCCCGTGATGACGAAAATTCAATCACTACCCCGGACGGCTTTGAACTGAAGCTTGGAGATGTTGCATACCGCTTTGCAGGGCGTATCGACCGAATTGATATGGACGACAAAGGGCACGCGCGTATCGTGGATTACAAAATGTCGTTGGCGTCGGGCATGGCTCGGGATATGAAGGCCGGGCGGAATGTCCAACTCGCATTGTACACCATGGCATTGGAGTCGTTACTGATTCCTGAGAGTGCTTGTGAGGTCGCTCAATATGAACATGTGGGTCGCGCGAAAACGGTGGCCATTACGGACAAGAACAGAGACTCGGTTATCGAAGCTGCACGGGAAAGCATTGAATCATCGATACACGCGATGCAGCAGGGACGCTTTCATCCCACTACGAAGGACAAGGCATGCTCGTATTGTCCTTCGAACAAGGTTTGCCGTTACGAAGAGGGCCGCATCGGCGCCAAGGTGCAGTCATGAAATACACCGACGCGCAACATGAGGCGATTGTTACCACGGGCAAGCACATTTGCGTGTGTGCGGGTGCGGGATCGGGCAAAACGCGGGTGTTGATCGACCGAATCATTCACCTGTTGAAAGAAGATAAGGCGCGATTGAGCGAGATTGTCGCGATCACCTTCACACGCAAAGCCGCGGCAGAAATGCGCGAACGGTTGCGGGAAGAATGCCAAAAGCAAGTGCCGAAAGATGATTCGGAGGAGACGAGCAAGTGGCGTTCGATTCTCTACGAAATTGATACCGCGCGCATCACGACGATTGATACGTTTTGTTCGGGGCTCCTGCGCGACCACGGACTCTGGGTGAAAGATGATCCCGAATTCGCGATGATGTCCGAGGCGGAATCGATCACCTTGCCGGGGCAAATCGCGGATCGGGTGTTAAATCGTTTGGCGAATGAAAATGACGCGTCCGTGGAGCATGTGATTCGTGAGTTGGGCATGCAAGACGCGCTGGACACGATCACGACGCTGCTGAAACGCCCGCTTTATCAAAAATATCTGGACGACTATCGCGGACTGAGCGATGAGGAGTTGGCTAAACGCTGGCATGAGTTGCAGCGGGATGAGATGGAAACCGGATTTCAGAAATATGCAAGACAAGCGCAGGAGCTGGATGGTGCGATTGATAATGATAAACATCGATACGAGCAGTTTCGCAGTCGATTCGTGGAGTTGACCCGGACCTCGGATCATGACGATCCTGCTTGGCGAAGCGATCTGGCCGAGTTGTCTTCGTTTTCGTTTCGCGGCGCAAAAAAGAAGGACGAATACGATCCGGATGCCTACGAAGAATTGCGTACCTTCGCGAAGGAAGCGAAACGGTTTCTACAAAAGCGTTTTAATTGCTGGCTTGATGTCGAATTCAATCTTGCGACGGCATCACTGACGCGCTCGGTGGCACAGGTCTTTGACGTGGTGCGAGAGGCGTATCAGCAGCACAAACGCGACCATGCCTTGAAGGATTTCAGCGATTTGTTGCAGCAGTCGATTGAATTATTGGGGTCGGATGCGGCGATACGGGATCGCGTCGCGCGCAGTATGCGGTATTTGTTGATCGATGAATTTCAGGACACGAATGACGCGCAATGGGCACTGGCGCGTGGATTGATGTGCACTGATACACAGGCCGGTCCGGAGTTGTTCATCGTTGGGGATGCCAAACAGTCGATCTATCGATTCCGTAATGCGCAGGTGGAGGTATTTCAGCAGGCCCAACAAGAAGTTGACCATATTATCGAGTTGAACACGAATTTTCGCTCTACCCCCAATGTGATGGATGGCATCAACCACTACTTTCGCGTTGGCGAGAGCCTCTCAAAGGTCGCGTCGCCATGGGTGCCATTGGAAACCTTTCGTGATAGGGCGACGGGTCCGGGTTTCTCCGTTTTGCTTAGCGAATTTCGGAAAGGGGAGAAGGTATTGGCGCAGCGTCAGGGTGAATCCGGCACGATTGCTCGATTGATTAGGCGGTGGAGCGAGACATCGACGGATGGCGAGCCAATTGAGTACGGCGATGTGGCGATTCTCTTTCGGAAAAAATCGCAGATGTATCTATATGAAAACGAATTGCGGCGCGAAGGAGTGCCTTTCGAAACATTTGGCGGCAATAGATTTTTCTTTCGGCAGGAAATTGCGGACTTGGTGAATGCGCTGCGTGCGGTGCACAACCCCTGGGATGAACACGCATTGCTCGGATTCTTGCGCGGGCCGATGGTCGGGCTCGACGACAACAGTATTGTTCGTCTGGGATGGAATCGTGGCCTGGCTGAAAGCGTGTACGGTGATCGCGCGCTTCCTGATTCGATTCAACATGAACGTCTTGTGCAGGCGCGTGAATGGTTGACTCGATTTCAGAATCACGGGACCGATACGGCCGCAGACCTGATTGGCATGATTATCCAGGAGACTCAGTTTGAGGCGATATTGTTGACGATGCCACACGGGCAGCAGCGGGTGAACAACGTGCGTAAAATTCTGGATCTCGCGCGCGAAATGAGTCGAAACGGGCGTCCTCATCTCTATCAGTTCGTCCGGTATTACGAAGAACAGACGACCCACAAAGTGATTGAGGAGGATGCCCCGCATTATGGTGAGCGGTCAAATGCGGTATCGCTGATGACCGTGCACGCGTCAAAGGGCCTCGAATTTCCGGTCGTTATTCTGGCTGACATGTCGGCTTCGGCCAATTCCGGGTCAAATTTTTCCCGGCTGGCCTATCACGATGCGACGGGTGTGGTCGTTGTTCCGCCGACGCATGGGGATGGACCTAAACATGCTTTGGCCGAAGCGATGATGGAGCGAAACCAGGAGGAAGAAGAGGCCGAGGCGGCGCGCGTGCTGTATGTCGCCATGACCCGGGCCGAGCGGCAACTGGTGGTGAGTGGGTCGATTGCGTATGAAGGGGACGATGAGCGGGAATACACTTCTTTCGGAGAAAGTTCAGTCCTGGCGTCGCTTGATGAGGTCTACGAAATCAAGGCTGGCCTGAGCGCGGGAGTGGATACGCTTGGTCCCAATGGCGAGCTGCATTTAATCCCGAGGTTCTCCCGGAGCGATCAGGCTTCGACACGGAAAACAAAAACCGAGCCCAAATCGCCTCCCGCTCTCGACCCGACTCAATGGGCGAGGATTGCGCCGAGCGAGGAGGCCCCGAATCGGCTTTCGGTCACGCGTTGGTTGGATGAACAGTTTCCAGGGCCGGAACGTGACGAAACATTCGATCTTGCCCAGCATACGGCGATGATGCGTGGCACGATGACGCATGAGTATCTGGAGGAGTGGGACTTCTCCGGCGATTCGGCACCCGATCCAAACGCCTTCCTCGCTCGACGGTATCCGGCTCTGGTGCATGATGAAACCTGGAGTGATTATCTGGCCAAAGTAGCGGAAACGTTGCGAAGGTCCGAGTTGATGACGATTCTTGTGGAAGGCGGTGCGCTCGCGCGGGAGTTGCCGTTCACGGTTCAGGAAGAGGGTCGCTGGATTTCCGGCACGATTGATGTCATGACCGACTCGGGGATTCTGATCGATTACAAAACGGGCGTGCATCGATCATCGAGTTTGCCGCGTTATGAAGCGCAGTTGAAGTTGTATGCCCGAGCGGTGAG
>JAYGCN010000054.1:0-18432 GCA_046583315.1 Candidatus Hydrogenedentota bacterium | reverse complement strand
TTCACCCGTTATCGTGGGCAACAAGGTTTTTTTGGTATCAAACGATGCGGAGCTGAGCAAATTGTTTGGGATTAGCCTTGATCGGGACAGCGGAAAGGTGTTGTGGCAAAAACAGCTTGCTGAGGCGCATGGCCCCATCCCGCGCAATACGCTGGCGGCGTGTTCTCCGGTTGCGGATGCGGAGCGTGTGTATTTTACCTTTGGAAGCGGCCCGGTGTTTGCGCTGGACCATGACGGGAATGAGGTCTGGTCGCGCAATATCAAGGATCTTGGGCGTATTGGATTGCAATTTGGCTATGCTTCGAGTCCGACTTTGTACAAAGGTAATCTCTATTACCCGATATTGACGGGGCAGTGGCGTTCGGAGATACCGTTGCGCGAGTATCATGATGGTGATTCGTTTCTGCTCGCGCTTGATGCAAAGACGGGCGATATCGTGTTTCATCATCATCGGGACAGCGATGCCATCGGAGAGTCTTACGATTCCTATACGACGGTTGTTCCGTATGAAGTTGGAGAGGAGCCGGTGATTGTTGTGCAGGGCGGGGATTATACGACCGGGCATGACATCGCCACGGGTGAGGAACGATGGCGATTTGCGGACAATCCTCGCAAGCGCTCGAATTGGCGTTTGATCCCGTCGCCCATCGTGATAGGCGATCTTATTTTTAATGCGCAACCCAGGGGTAGCCTGGCTTATGCATTCAATCCGGGCGTGAAGGCGCAGAAGGATATCGAAACGGCGGCGTGGGTTTATAACAGTCGCACGACGGATGTGCCGACGCCGGTTTTCTATGATGGCAAGTTGTATGTGTTGAACGGCGTGCAGAAAACGCTTGCGTGTTTCGATCCGAAATCGGGCGAGGAATTGTGGGTGGGCGATCTGCCGGACAACAAACGATTCTGGTCGTCCCCGGTCGCTGCCGATGGGAAAATCTATATGGTTGACGAAGACGGCGGCGTGGTGGTCGTTTCGATTGGTGAGAAGTTCGAGATACTGTCGCGCGGCGCGTTTGGTGGCCGGGGTAGCAAAGCATCACCAGCCATCTCGGACGGAAAATTATTCATCCGCACGTCGGAAAAGTTGTATTGCATCGGTTCGTAATCAGCAACAGCCCGATTGGCCGGGGGTGCAACAGACGGTTGATCCATCTTCGGTTGTGCAGCAGGTCATCTGCATGGGGACACCGTCGACGTAGCTGATGATGGCTCGTGTGGTGGTGCGCCATTCTCCGCCGATTTTACGCCCGGCGAGGTCTTGCTGTTCGAGCAGATTCTGGACAACATCCTCCGAGACTTTGAGGAATGCGGCAGCGTCTTCGAGTGTTAAGACAGTATCGGTCTGCGTAGTCATGCAATCACCTCCATATAGCGCATTCTATCATGAAAAGGTCGCGAATGGTTTGTACTATTAACCGAATCGCGTGTCATTTTATTCGCTTTACCTTGATCTGGGCCAGCGACTGACGGATAATTCAGGCATGAATCGAACTCAAAAATACGTGATCAATACGGTGTTACTCGGTTTTGTGGCTTGCAGCCTTGCCTATACCGTTCTGAAAGACAGTCCGTCATCGGAATCGCCTGCATCGGAGCGACGTCCGCTCGGGGCGACGCTGCCGATTGTGGAGGGTGTCGAGCCGGATTGGGCGGTGTATTTTTTCTACAACGATGTCTATTGCGAGACCTGTGAGAAGCTGGAGGGCTACGCGCTGGAGGCGGTTCAGGAAGGGTTTGCTGGCCTGCTTGATTCGGGTGGATTGCAGTGGCGATCACTGAACATGACGACTCCGGAGAACAAACATTATCCGGTCGATTTTGATTTGTATTCGAAATCCGTCGTCCTGGTGGAGCTGGAGTCCGGCGAGGAAGTTCGCTGGGAGAATCTGGATGACATCTGGGATCTGGTACACGATAAGACTGCGTACATGGAGTACATCGATTCCAGCTTGCGGGCGTTCATGGATGAGGCGCCATGAGTGACTTCGCGCTGGCGACGGGTGCGGCGTTCTGGTTCGGATTTCTGACGGCGGTGAGTCCCTGCTTGATGGCCACGAACATTGCCGCGATCACGTTTATTGCGCGCAAGGTGAATGATCCGAAGTATGCGTTGCTGTCGGGACTATTTTATATTGCTGGACAGGCCTTGGCGTATGTGGTTTTGGGTATGCTGCTCGTGGGGAGTTTGCTGTCGGTTCCGGCGGTCTCGTTGTGGTTGCAGGATTATTTTCTCAAACTGCTGGGGCCAATTCTGGTTGTTACGGCGATGTTTCTGCTTGGATTGTTGGACGTGCAACTTAATCGTGGAAAATTGAAAGAAGAGGTGCAGAAGAAAGCGGCCGATGGGGGGGTGTGGATTTCAGCACTGCTGGGAATCGTGTTTGCCATGTCATTTTGTCCGACGACAGCGGCGTTGTTCTTTGGTGGTATGATTCCACTGGCGGTTACTCACGAATCGAGCGTGTTGTTGCCTTTCGTATATGCCTTGGGCGTGGCTGTACCGGTACTGATTTTCGCGATGCTGATCGTTTTCATGGCGAACAAGGTAGGCGGCGTGTTCTCGAACGTGCAACTTGCAGAGAAGTGGGCACGCAGGGGCACGGGCATCGTCTTTCTGGCAACGGGAATCTATTTCACGTTGCGTTTTACGCTCGAACTTGTCTAGTGCCTATTCGAATAGCGCATTGAACTGTGCGTGGGACACGGTGGCGGGGAATACTTCGCCTTGGTGCACCCAGGCGACGTGTCCATCCATGTATAGCGTGTTGCAACCGGATGCCACGTGGTTGTAGCCGATTCTGCCTCCGATGTTTGAGCTAAGCGTGTCCCACATAATGGGTAGCGTCGTTTGGGAGCGCGCGGATGCCGCGGGGTTATTGATATCCGTGATGAGCATGCGTGTGACGCCTTCGCGTAACCGGTAGATGATGTCGGTGCCGGCGTTGCCATTTCCGCCCATCCCATAGATCGTGAGATCGATGTTTTCGTCAAGCGGTCCGTCGTCTTCGGGGTCTTCGTTGAATGTGGTTGTGCCGATCAGGAAAGCGAGGCCGGAAAACTGGATGGGTGCATCAAAACTGGCACCGGGAAAGGCCGGGTTCATGGGATAGGTTTCGTCGACGCGGTCCAGAACGTAACCGAGGTAATTGTAACTTTGGTCGCCTCCGGTGATGACACCGACGTAATCACAGATGCCGCTCCCGTCGTCGGCAACCTGGAGCAAGGGGTTATCGATTGCGGCGTCGCGATCCGATGGACACACAAAGACGCCTTGTTCGTCAATGTATTCTGGGTATACGGTATCCATTTTCGGAGCGAAAGCGGGGCCTGCCTGAAACGAATCGAAATCACAACCGACCGGTTCGTTGGTCAGCGTCGGATCGCTGAAGGGTTGGTCGCCGTGGGTTCGGGGGTAGAGATTATTACGTGATTCGTTGGCGTACATTTTCAATGACAAGCCGAGTTGCTTGAGGTTGTTGGCGCAGGATGCCCGGCGCGTGGCCTCGCGGGCACGGGAAAGTGCGGGCAGAAGAATTGCCGCGAGAATTCCAATGATGGCGATGACAACGAGTAGTTCGATGAGGGTAAAACCAGCTTTACGTTTCATGTTTACTGCTTTCTATTGTATGTAAGTTTATTATGACGTCGGTGATGTTGGAACGGGGCGTACCAACTTGATTTGTGTTGAGGTGTGGCAGCCGTGAACGTCTTCCACATTTCGGAACGCAATTGCTGCCGTGGGGCAGGCCTCCACGCATTCGGATGCCGACTTTTTCAGTGCGTCATCGAAGCTGTGGTCGAAGGGAACGCGAATTTCCATGTCGAAGCCGCGATTGGCGAAGGTGAGTCCGATGTCTTCGCCGTGTTTTTCGGCGATGGCGACGCACAGCCCGCAGCGAATACACTTTCCGGGTTCCAGAATAACGTTTCCACTGCCGAGAATGCGCACGTCGGGTGTTTCGGAGGCGAAGTATTTCTTTTTCTGGGCACCGTAGTCCGAAGCATACTTGCGTAGGCCACAACTGACCCGCTTGCGGCAATCGCAGTGCAGGCAGCGTCCTGCTTCGGCGCGTGCATCGACGAGTTCGCCTTCAATTTTGGGGATCGTCATGGCTGTCTTGTTCTCAAGCAGACGGCTGAGATTTGACTTGTCGAGTTTGCCGTATTTGGAATCGAAAAGTTTGGGATCGGGTGTCGGCTCGACGCTTTTGAGGTATTTGTCGACCCAGGTGGCGGTGGTTTTGCCATTACCGACAGCGCGCACGTCGAGTTTGTGTTCCTTGGCTTCAAAGATTTTTCCACCGGGTTTGGCGACTTCCTTGCAGGCAACGATCACACTGTCGGAATTTGCCATGATGGCTTCGAGGTCGCCGTTGCCGTTTATTTCGCGATTGTATTCGAAGGTGACACCCAGCTGACGAATGAAATCGATTTCGGCGTCGAGTACTTCTTTGGGCAGTTCTTCTTCGGTGAGGTTGCGGACTTTTCCGCCGGCCTTGGCTTCTTTTTCGTAGATGGTGACTGCGTGGCCGTGTTTGCGCAATACCCAGGCCGAGGCCATGCCAGTGAGTCCGCCGCCTATGATGGAGACGTGTTTTCCGGAATCTTCGGGGCAGTCGAGCAATTCGGGATTATCCTTTAGCGCTTTTTCGGAGACTTCGCGGTGCAGTCGCTTTATTTTCATGGTTTCGTCGTAGCCTTTGCGACGACATGGGCTCTCGCAGGGCGCGGGGCATACGTATCCGAGGGTGCCGGGGAATACGAGACCGTTGGTAACGGTATACGCCGCGGCATCGAGATCGCCTTCGTAAATCTGGCGCATCATCACGGGGATATTCATGGAAGCCGGACAGGTATGGGTACAGGGGGCTTCGCAATCGCCGACGTGTTCACTGATGGTGAGTTCGAGCACGTCTTTGCGCGCTTCACATACATCGCCGCTGTCGGTCTCGATGTCCATGCCTTCCTGGACCATGGTGGAGCAGGAGGGGTGCAAGATGCCTGTGTTGGAATCGCGCATCACGCACAACATGCACGAGTTCATGGGTTTCACGCCTTCCCAGTAACACAGGGTAGGGACTTCGATGCCCATGTCGCGCGCGACATGAATTAGGGTGGTACCTCCTTCGACCTCGATTTCCTTATTATTTATTTTTAGCTTGATCAAACCAGTGCTTCCTCAGCTTGTTTTACTTCTTCGGGATCGCGTGAGCCCGCGATTATGGCGTTGGTCGGGCATACCGGGAGGCACGCGTCGCAACGGGTACAGGTATCCAAATTGATGGTGTGGAATTTGAATGGCGTAGAATCGATGCAATCGTCAATCGGGCAGACCTGTTCGCATTTCGTACAGCCGATGCAGGTATCGATGATCCAGTAATCGATCAGGGGTTTGCATTTTCCCGCCGGGCATTTTCCGTTGACGTGTGCGATGAATTCTTCTTTGAAGTATTTGAGGGCGGTCAGCACGGGGTTCGGGGCGGTTTTTCCGAGGCCACAGAGACTTTGATTTTTGACGACCTGCCCGAGCTCGTCCAGCAGTTCAAGATCGCTTAACTTGCCTTTGCCGTTGCAGAGGCGTTCGAGCATTTCTTTCATGCGCATGGTACCGATACGGCAGGGCGTACATTTTCCGCAGGATTCTTCCTGGGTAAAGGAGAGGAAGTAGCGACACATCTCGACGATGCAGTCGGTATCGTCCAACACGATGAGTCCGCCCGAACCCATCATGGCGCCGATTTCGGAGAGGGCTTCGTAGTCCACAGGCGTATGGCCGAGTGACGCGGGGATACAGCCGCCGGAAGGCCCGCCGACGAGCATGGCTTTGAAGGTGTGTCCGTCCGCGATGCCACCGCCGATGTCTTCGACGATTTCGTTGATGGTGATGCCCATGGGCACTTCGATCAGGCCGCCGTGACGAATCTTGCCAGCCAAGGAGAATACTTTGGTGCCTTTACTGCGTTCGGTCCCCAGTTCGGCAAACTTTTCTGCGCCATTGCGTATGATCCAGGGCACCATCGCGACGGTTTCGGTATTGTTGATGAGGGTGGGTTTACCCCAGAGGCCTTTGATGGCCGGGAATGGTGGCCGTATGGTGGGCATTCCACGTTTTCCTTCGAGGGACGCGATCAAGGCAGTCTCTTCGCCACACACGAATGCTCCGGCGCCTTCTTTTACGCGAAGGTGGAATGATTTTCCGCTGCCCAATATGTCGTCGCCGATGATGCCGGCTTCTTCGCAATCGAGGATGGCCTGACGAAGGCGTTTCGTGGCGAGGGGGTATTCGGCGCGGATGTACAGGATGCCTTCATCTGAGTCGACAGCCAATGCGCTGATCGCCATGCCTTCAATCACGCGATAAGAGTACGACTCAAGAATCATGCGGTCCATGAATGCGCCGGGGTCGCCTTCGTCCCCGTTGCAGATGACGTATTTCTTCTCACCGGGCGCGCCTTTTACGAATTGCCATTTGCGTCCCGTTGGAAATCCGGCACCGCCACGTCCTCGCAAACCACTGTCAAGAATCTCTTTGATGATACGTTCGGAACCCCAGCCCGTTTCGGTGGAACGCGACTTGGGCTTCTGGCCGAGGTGATCGGCCATCAGCGCGACGCCGCCGGTTGAGCCGAAGAGACATTTTTCCAAGGCCATAAACCCACCGCGTTGCAGGTATTCCGGGAGACTTGCGGGATCGAGATCGCCGCGAAACTCAGTCGCGATGTGCACTTGTTTCGAAAGGAATGTGGAGTTCGTGGCTTCGTCACGCACGTCTGAACCGTGGCGACTGACGAGTTCTTCTTGATCGAGGTTGCTGTAGAGGTGTTCGGACCACTTCATGGCCGCTGACTTCAGCAGGCTCAAAGGGTTTTTCGGTTTGAAGTGCTTGGACACGATCTCGGAGATGTCTTCTTCGTCCACCTTGACGTACATCGTGGTCGGTTTGCCTTCTTGAACGACTTCGATTACGGGGACCTGGTGGCACATATGCACGCAACTGACGTGTTTGATGGGTACGTCCGATTCGATTTCGATAAGGGCTGCTTCCAGGGCCGCCTCGATTCGATCGGTGCCGCTGGCTACGCAGCAGGAGTCCAGACCGATGCGGATTTCCGCGCCGTTGAGATGGGTTTTGCGGGGTTTGAGTTCTGTTTTTCCGTTTAATGCTTCGGCTTCCCGTTTGACAAAATCTTCGAACACGGGGGTAATGGAATCGATGCCGACGTTGGCGTAGGTGACTTCTTCAATCTTGAGTGCCGGTGCCAGCGAACAACATCCCAAGCAGGCGACTTTCTGAATCGTATAATTTCCCTCGTCATCAGTGTCGTCGCCGGGTTTGATGCCCAGTTCTTCGCAGACGGCCTCGTGAATGTCGATGGATCCTTTGACATGGCAGGCGGTACCGTCGCAGAGGCTGATGACGTGTTTGCCCACGGGTTCGCTTCGGAATTGGGTGTAGAAGGTCGCAACGCCTTCGATGTCTGATGGCAGAATATTGGTCAGTTCACACACGCGCTCGAGTGCCACACCGGGCAGGTATCGATATTTTTTCTGGATCGCCTGAAGAATCGGGATGACCGCTTCGGGACCGGTTCCGGTTTCTTCGACGATCGCCTCGATATCGGCGATGTCGTATTCTAATATTTCGAGTTCGCTAGACATCTTGATTCTCGATACAGTAAAGGGCCGTTGCGGTGCGTATATAGATGCGTCCGTCAAGGAACGCTGGTGTTGCGAAAATGGTGTCGCCCATGGGGATGGTGTTCAGCAATTCGTATTCTGAGCCGGCACGAACGATGTACATGTTGCCGGGCATGTCGGAGATGTAGATTTTGTCACCGACCAATACTGGAGACGAATAGAAGCCGTCGTCGTATTCGGACATCCACAGCTCTTCGCCAGTTTTGGCATCGAGGCATACGATTTCTCCGATGGACGTTGCGAAATAGAATCGTTCACCGTCACCGATAGGGCTGGATACTTCGGGCAGCATCATGTCGTATTCCCAGATGACTTCGGATTCAACCGCGTCGCTGGAACCGCCGATTTGAATGCCCGCAGCCATGGCGCATTCGTTTGCGGCGAACACGATGCCGTTGCTGTATGCCGGGGAGGGCGCGACTTCGCCGCCGAGTACTTCTTCACGCCAGAGCAGTTTGCCGGAGGTCGGGTCGTACGCGTCGACGTTTTCTTCGGAGGCGAGGATGATCTGCGGACCGAACTCGGTGTGTGCGAGGATGGGGGAGGCCCAGGAAATTTCGTCGCGCGGCATGGCCCAAGCATCGTCACCCGTCGCCGCGTTGAGCGCGATGAGCTCGCTGTTTTCGGCTTGGTCGTATTGCACAAATAGGAGGTTGCCGTAGGTGAGCAGGGAGGAGGAATGTCCGTAGTGATTGTCAGGCAGACCGAGGTTGTATCCCCAGATCTGATTGCCTTCGAAGTCGTAGGAAACAATATCGGCGTTCGCGAATAGGGCAAACACCTGGTCGCCGTGTACCGCCATGGTGGGTGCGGCGAATCCGGTTTCTTCGTTGATCTGGGGTGATTCGTCGGGTGTGCCTTCGAGGCCTTCAACGGTCTTGGTCCACAGAAGTTCGCCAGTCTCGGTGTCGTAGCAATACACTTCGCGTACTTCTTCGTCGGCCCCGGTCATGAATAGGCGGTTATCCCAGATGACGGGGGAGTTCGTGCCGATGCGTGGCAATTCCACTTTCCATTTGATGTTTTGGCCTGATTCCACATTCCATTCTGTTGGAACAGTATCGAATTTTGATTGGCCCAATGCCCCGGCCCCGCGAAATGTCGGCCACTGTTTTTCGACGGCATCCCAATCGGGGAAAACTTTGGCGACCACTTCAGCTTCGGGTTCACTGCCGGGTGCCGCTGCTATTCCCACGTCGGCTTTTGGTACCAACGCGCTCTCGGTGAAATAGGAGGCCATCAAGCCTCCGCCGAGCAGGATTACGGCACCCCAGGTGATCAGGTTTCGCGATTCGGCCATGGCAAGAAATTCGTATTCGGCCGTGGGGGTCTCCGCAAGCTGAGGGCGCTCGGGTCTCCAGCGCGCCATGTTTTTGAAGGCGACCATGAATACAGTAATACCGACGAGTAGCATGATAGCGCCGATACGCAGATGATTCTGTGTGGTGAAGAATGCTTTGCGCGTAAGCAGATCGAGATCCTGGATGCGTTTCGCGAGAACGGCGTCTTGATCCGGCAGATTGGCGTATTCGATGCGCATTTGCGTGAGCATCACGTTGTCTACCGGATCGGCTGCACGGATCTGCAGGTAGTTGATAACGAGCATGACGAATACGAGCAACGAGAACGAGCCTGCGACCAGGGTTAACATCGCAGACACGCGCCACATGAAATCGTTCTTTTCAAACTCTCTTTTTTCTAACATCAGGCTACTCGTGTTCCCAGCTCGAATTCTTCTTCTTCGGCTTCGACTGGGCAATAGGGATAACACCGACCGCAACTGAAGCACATTTCCTTGCGAGGCGTGAAAATTTCGCGTTTCTTTACTATCGACAGACCAACCAATTTCAAACTTACAATTAGCATCATAAACGCGCCAAGCCATGCCCCACCCGTTTTGAAGGTTTCGCGCACGGCCATTGCGTCGGCATGTAATTCCGTTGTGGTGACATCGCTGGTGCGGAAGGTATCGGTATCGAGATTCTCGCCGCTACGAAGGCCGAGATCTTCCTGGGCGATCTGTTCGCTGAGGGAGACCGTAGGGTGCATGCGGGAAAGAGGCTCGTGCATCATGTAACCGACCACTGCACCGGCCACTATGAGCAGCGGTGAGGCGGCGAGCGTCCAACGAATGCGCGCCTTGCCTACTTCCGGCTTCTCGACCAGATTGGCAGGGGTCGGCATGTCGATGGCGTTGTAGGGACAAGAGTCTTCACACAAGCGGCACGACACGCATGGAGACGGGGGAATGTCGAGGTGGAATTTTGAGAAGTACGACATCCAGCCGAGTAGCACGCCGTAGGGGCAGAGGAATCGGCAGTAGGGTCTGGCTACGAATACTCCCAGAATCAAGATCGCGGCACCGGCGAGGAGCATGTTGTAACTGTGGCCCATGCGGAAGATGCCGACGAAGGGATCGTAACGGCATATGAGGAAGCCTGCACCGGTTGCCACACCGAGTGTCGCGAGTCCGAGGTAGAGGTATTTGCCCAGACCGAGAACACGTTCGAGTGCTGGGGAGATTCGAATGGGTGCTACGGCGACGAGCTCTTGAATGGCTCCGAGCGGGCAGACGGATGCGCAGAAAACGCGTCCGTAAAATAGCGAGAACAATAGCGGTAACACGAAGAAGGATACGACGATTGCGGATATGCCGACGTCAGGAATGAATACGGCGGCCATCACGTTCTGGGTGGAACCTATCGGACAGATGCAGCCGTCACGATAGAAGCCGAAAAAGGCGAGCGAAAAGATACTGAGGAGGAAGAGTCCGCGTCGTGAGCGAGCTTTGAACACGAAAAACGTTGCCATCGATAGCGCGGCGAAGAGAATGACGGAGTCCCACCAGCCGAATCCTGCATCGGGTGTTGGCACATAGATATCCGGCAAGGCGTAGGAGGTCTGGAAATCGGGCGGCGGAAACTTCAATTCGATGGCCTGGGCTCCGGATGCTGCGAGCAACACGAGAAGTGTTATCCCTATGCTGAGAAGATTCCTCATGATTTTGTAGGGCCCTCTTCCTCGGTCAAGAACATGTAGGGTTCCGACGCGGGTACTTCGCTGAAGCAGTCCGATGGGCAGGCTTTGGCGATGGAGCATTCGTTGCAGTTAATACAGATGTCCTGACGGATTTGCAGGTAGAAGGATGCATTTCCGAAAACGAGACATGCGTTGACGCATTTCGCGCAACCGATGCAACGGTCTTCGTCGATAAGGTATTCGTAATAGGGATCTTCAATGTAGGTACGTTTGATGGCGGCGGTGGGGCATAGCTGGTTTTCTGCACCGGTATCACGGTTGCGTGAACCCGGCTGGAGATAACCAAAACAGAGGTCGCAGTAGCCGCAGATGTTGAATTGGTTGAGGCATTTAACCGCAGATGGCGCCAGTACGCAGTGGGTCGAGCAACGACCGCATTGGGTACACTTGGCGGGATCGAGTTGCCACACGGTGCCTTCGGTTTTCTCGCCAGAAGCGGACCAGGTTGCGCCGACGAAACCTACGGCTGCGGCGGTGCGCATGAAATCGCGTCGATCGAATTTCTTGAGTTCGCTCATTACGTCACCTCCTTCTTCTCGGGCAGGGTGCAGCCCTTGAAACTGAAGCAGTCTGTGCAGTAATTGTGGTTGAAACATTCCTCTACGGTCTTGGACCCGTGAGCTGCTGCCGTACCTACGCCTCCCAGCGCGAGCAACAATCCATTTCGTCCAACCTTCTGCAGGAATTCGTGTCGACTAACTTTGCTGTCCATCAACCTTCTCCTTCTCATCAAATATTCGCACTGCGTTGATTCTGGGATCGAGCAGTAATATTCTGTCTTGCTTGTCCACCGCGATATCTTTCAGGGATTGCTCCCTTGGAAATAATTTTGAACCGGCGACGAGTTCTTGATATTCGCCGTCGGTCACGTCGTATAGCTTCACACGCACCAAGCCTTTTTCGGCGGTCACGAGCCGTCCATCGTTCATGAAGGCCACGTGTGTCGGATTGCAACATCCTGAGAAGCCTTCTAGTTGCAGGGTAGCCCGGTACCATGATGTAACGATTGAGCCGTCGTTTCGATAACGTTCCATGCCGAGCAGTCCGGGATTTACCACCCATAGGTCGCCTTCGTCATTTACAGCGAGATCCAGGTAGGGGCTTGGTACTTCGATTCCAGGGATGTCTTCATCTTCGTTCTTCTTACCGATTTCGCGGATGAGGTTGCCGTCGAGGTCGTATTGCATCACCACTTTGTTGCCAGCAGCGGCGACAAAGACATTTTCGTCGAGCACGGCAATAGACGTGATGTAGGGAAACGGTTCAATCACATCCCACACGGCTTTCACGGTGCCGTCGATAGCCAGGACTTCGACGTGATCGTCGAATCCGATGAAGATTTCGTTTTTCGGTGTAACGGTCATGCATTTGGCCTTGCCGCTAATCGGGAAGCGATCAATTTCAGTATCGTTGTCACCGAACACGACGAGTTCGTTTTCGCCTGCGATAAAGATGCGCCCGTCCTCGGACACGGCCATGGTCTGCGGACTTTCCATTTTGGGATCGAGCTGCCCGACTTCTTCGAAGCGGGTATCAACGTTGTCGATATCGCGATAGGTGGCTACGTCGTACTGAATACCCGCGCTGGGTTCCTGGAATCCGGATTGTCCGAGCAAGGCGAAGTACGCGATAGCGATCGCGAGCATGACGGCACCAACGATGACGGGATGATTAACTTTGCGAACGGTTTCTTTCATCGTCTAAGCCCCTATTTCCACGCAGATAAGATTATCCATATCGCGTAACAACATTCGTGAACCCGCGAGTGCGATGGGCCCCCAGGGGTCGTGTCCGTGCAGGACTTCGGCCTGACCCAATTGCTTGTAACCGCTCGTGCTCGCTTCGAGCATGGTCAACACGCCGTGATCGTCGAGGATGTAAAATTTATTGTCGGCTTTCAGGAAGGGGCCGAAGCCGAATCGGTTGTCGCTGCCGCTGGACCAGTTAAGGCTGCCGTCTGGATTGTAGGCAACGAATTGACCCTTCAGCGATCCGGCATCTTTGGGCATGATGCCGTAGAGAAGCCCGTCGCTGTAGATGGGTGTTTGTTGTTCACAGGAGAGGCCATCACCTGGCGCGTGGGCATATTCGACTTCTGCGGAATACGTCCCGCCAGATTCGACAATCTTTAACATCATGTTTCCGGTGCCGTAGCCTGCCGTTATGAGAATGTGATCGTCGCCGACTGGTACCGGCGAGGGGGCGACAACTTTGGCGACCCAGTGAATCTCCCAGAGTATCGAACCGATATCATCTTCTTCTGCAGACACGGCCAGAATGCCTCCCAGTGCGGCGTAGACATACATTTTCTTGCCGAGAATCGTCATAGGAATGATGGAGGCATGCGACATGTCCCACTTGCGTGGATTGGGAGTCGTCCATTGCACCTCACCCGTATCGCAGTCGACTGCCATCATCAGTACGTCGGTACCGCATGGCGCGAGTAAGACTTTTCCATCTTCGATGAGCGGACATTGCGCGGCGTACCACAGCGGTTCAACCGTGCCGTAGTCGGATTGCAGATCGATGCCCCATTTGAAATCGCCGGTCGCCGTGTCGAGACAGACGACGTGACATTTGGGGCCTATCGTGACGATGGTGCTTTCAGTCACAGCGGGAATGGTCCGGGACATGCCATGATTTCGTTTCACCATAACTTTGTAGGAGCGTCGCCAAATTTCCGATCCGTCTTCCAACGAAAACGCGCGCAAGAGATCTTTGCGATCCTCTTCGTCGTAATCCATCAGGTAGACGATTCCGTTCAACACTGAAGGTGCTGCATACCCGTTACCGATATCGACGGACCATAAAATTTCGGGGCCGTTGGCAGGCCAAGATGTTGCGAGTGTGGGAGCATCTGCGCTGATGTTGTCGAAGGAGGGACCGCGGAAACTGGGCCAGTTGCCGGGTAAGTCGGAAGGCTGACCTTCCATGGCTTCGAATACGCCGGTCAGGTCTGCTTTGGTGGCACTGCTTGCGGCACCCGGTGGTAGGCTGTCGTAGCCAGGAATTTCGGCTTCGAGCAGACGAGTGGGATCGTAGTCCAACCACATGTAGAGGGACCCGATGGAAGCTACTGTGCACACGACGAGTAGTATGACCGACGTAACATAGCTGGCCATGCGATTTTCGTCAAGCGCGTCGAATTCGGCTCTGAGATTCATAGCGCGACAACAACCTTTATTTCTTAGACAGAAAACCTTACGTTAAGCCCGTTAATTCTACCTAGATCCGTGTTCCGCAATCAAAACAGGCGTTTGACCCGACTGAGGCCCCTATTCATTACTGGAATAAACCCCATTATATGCTAAAACGTCTCAAAATTGACGAAAACCCCTTAATTTTCTGGTAAATTGGGTCTCAGGAATATAGAATTGATGTAGGACGTTCATGAGAACGTCAGTAGCCGAGCCGAAACACACCCCTAATTGGCCGTAAAATGCCCAAAAAACCGAGGAATAGCCAAGCCAGTCGTCGCGGTTTTCTGCGTACGCTTCTGATGGATTTACCACCGAAATCCAAAGAAGAGCGCGAAGAAGAACGAAAGCGCTCACAGCGGGCGAGTATTCTCGCGTTGAAATACGCTAAAAGTGAGGCGTATCTGACGAAAATTGGCGTTGAATCCCCTCAGCCCATCGATGAATACGTGTTTCGCGTGAAAATATCGGGTACACGAGCCGACAATCAAACCTGTATGCTTGAATTGCAGGTGGACACTTCCAGCGACATGGTCGGTCAGTTTCAATCTGAATCGCAACCTCCAGAGGAGTCTCCACCATCGTGAACAGCATTCAATGTCCCTCCTGCGGCGAGGCGCTCACCTTTGACGTTCTCAGTGGCGAGCCGAGGCCGTGTGCAAAATGCGGTGCGGTGCCAGCTGTCGATGAAAGTGGGAAAATTCTTCGCGACCCTGACCACCAACAATCGATTAATCGCCAAAAGTATTTTGAGATTGCAACAGTCATCACCTTGATAATTGTTGGATTTGGATATCTTGCCATTAGCATTGGTCGTAGGCCTGATGAGGGGGATGGAACGGCGACGATTTCGAATCACGCGGCCATTCTTCTGAGTGACGGTTATGAACAAGTAGAATCTACGCGGGCAATGGATCAGCGCTTCCATAGCTTCCGCTTGCAAGACGAAACGCTTTTGACATCCATCGATCTGGTCTCCGCCGACGAAGGTGACAGAACACAAGTGATTATTTTTTCGGTGGGACTTCCATCTGAGAAGACCATGCCTTCGGTTGAGGTTGCTGCAAAAATGGTGCAAGATGCATTCGATTCAATTGCGGATTTGGGAGAGCGATTGGTGCACGATTCGACCCTGGGACTTTCGAAAGCGGTAAAAACGACGGTCGTGGTCACCAACGATGATACGCGTTTTCACAAGGGCGTCGCGCAGACGAGCAGCGGGTGGAAAATTACGTATATTGCGTATCGTGAAGTGGATGGGGAGGGCGATACGATTCCGTTGCTTCTTTTCATTTATCAACGACTCGATGCGGCATCCGATCCGGCGCTCGAATCCTTCAATCATATTCTGTTCTCGGCGGCGAACGATGGGAAAAATATTCGCCAAGCGATGGTGCGGGAATCAGCAGGTGATGCCGTTGGAAACTAAGAGAGATTTCGTCGAGTTGATTGCCGAGGCTACAGCCGAACTTGAGCAGCAGGATTGGGCCGATCCGGATCGTTTTTTCAAACCGACGTTGGAGGCGATGTCCCGTGATTCGGCGCGCTGGCTGAAGAATGAATGGTTGGCACCGAATGGCTCTACGACGCCTGTTGAAAGGGTGATTGTTGTGCTCACCCAGGATCTGATTGTGCTGCTCGGGCACGCGGCGAACGCGAATATTATGAATCAACGGTTGGCCGAACTCGCTGAGTACGCGGTGAATGCAGCGGGGTCTGGCATCATTGAAGATCAGTCGCATTCCGAATATTTCACCCATCCCGATTCACCCCTTCATGCCATTCTTGCTGACGGTGATTGACGAGCCATGACGGATCTTTATATTTTGGATGGAGACAACAAACCGATACCGATGCCCGAATCCGATTTGGTTCCGTGGGGGCTATGGCTCGATGATGCAAAAGCGTCTGGTCGCAGTGTTGTGGGAGATGATACGTTGGAGCGCTTTCACGTTCGTACGGTGTTCGGCGGTTGTGACAACAACTGGGATGGCGGAACACCCGTTCTTTTTGAAACACGTGTGACGGAAGGTGGGGAGCGTCGCGATCTTTTCCTGCGTCGCTATGAATCGTGGCAAGAGGCAGAGTCAGGGCACAGTGAAGTCTGCACGAACATACGCAACGATATCGCGGGGGGCGATTAGACGGCTACTTTTTCTTCGACGAATTTTGTTTTGTCGGTAACCCGACCCAATGCAGGCCCGCACCGATTACGGCGCACAAAGCACCGAGCGACGTCAGTAGCAGCGTCACCCAAGTCGGGGGTTCTGCCAGGATGTCGGTATCGCCAACCACAAAAATGATTAATAGAACGCACACCACAGCAACAGCAAACATGGCGTATTCGATATAAGTCAAGGTTTTTTGCATTGCTGGCGCGACTCCTGAAGGTATTCTGCCTAAAGTATAAGGCACGCTTCGGTTGAAAGCAACCGGGTCGGATGGATTGGAAATCTCTAAATCGTGTTCGCGCAGGAATTCCGGTAAGAGGTCCTACTCATCGCAACCGTTTCGGACTGAAGGGTTCTGCAATTGTTTACGCGTAAGATTTTTCAGGATCTGGTGGTGGCAACACGACACGGATCGGAGTGACGAGCGATCTGGAAGCTCGGTAACCCTACATCAGTTTTCGCGGCATGTCTTTGTAGAGGTGTCCAACTTGTTCTTCGTAGCCGTTGTACCATTGGGTCGGGATGATCTCGACATCGGCGACGTTGGCTTTGTCTACGATGAGTTTCTCTTCGGCTTGGGACCATCGCGGATGGGGAGATTGCGGATCGACGTTCGAGTAGAAGGGATATTCGTCTGGCACCGCAGCGGACCAGAAGGTGGACGGTTCCTGGTCGACGAAGGTCATGCGCACGACGCTTTTGGGGCCTTTGTATCCGTATTTCCACGGCGTGATGATGCGTAAGGGAGTGCCGCTTTGGGGCAGGAGCCGTTTTCCGTAGGCACCCGTCGCTACGAATCCCATTTCGTTCATGGCTTCGTCGATGCGCAGGCCTTCGTGGTAGGGCCATTGATATTTCGGGTGCGATTGGTTTGGGGCCTGCACGGGATCGAGAAAGCTGGTGAAGGCGACGTATTTGGCGCTCGATTTGGGTTTCGCGAGTGCGACGAGTTTGGCCAGTGGCACGCCGAGCCAGGGTACGGTCATGGACCAGGCTTCCACGCAACGGAATCGGTAAACGCGTTCTTCGTAACCCAATTTTTCGACGTCTTCGAGCCCAAGTGTAATCGGTTTCTCGACAAGTCCATCGATGGTGAAGGTGTAGGGATCGAGTTTGAAGTTTTTTGCAACTGCGGCCACGTTTTTCTGGAAGGAGAATTCCCAGAAGTTGTTGAACGTCGTGCCGACGTATTCTTCGGTCAGCGGACGGCCTACGTCGGCGAACTTGGGATTTCGGGTGTACTTTGGTAGCGGCAAAGTGACCGTAGGTTTTGCGGTTTGCTCGAGTCCGAACGCAGAGGGAGTAGCGGTCATCATGCCGCCGATGCCCATGGCTTTGAGGAAAGTTCTTCGGCCGAAGAAGAGTTCTTCGTCGGTTGCAAGACTGTCGGGCAGATACCAGGATGGGCGATTTATGAATGAGGGCATGGGGGACTCCGGTGCAATTCTTATCCGGATAGTCTAGCATTTGCTCCTGTAGAAATCGATTCTGAAGGGGTTCGGTCTATCTTGGATTTCCGTAGATATCGAATTTATCGTAGAGTACCCATGATGCGTCGTAGGACGAATTTCGGTCGAACTTTTGGGGCGTACCCCATTCGGGCTTGACGGAATCATCGTAATCGGATGGCAATTCGCCGGAGGTTCGCTTCGATAGCTCGTCGTGCAACACGCTCATGACCCCGCCGAGGGCCTTGGGGAACTCCTGGTTTCGGATTGGAAATTCTCTTTTATCGGTTGGTTTTCTGTCTTTGAATGCCTCCGCGAGATAGGTGCCCTGTTCTTTCTTGTCCGCATCCGTCATGGCTGGATTTACAGTGCGGCCAACGGGGAGAATAGGTGTATAGAGGCCCTCGTTGTAGTATCCGGGCTCGCCGTATTTTTCGGGTAGTGGACCGAAGCCGACCGTAACTTCGCCGTGGAAACAGGTGACCCAGAATCCGCCATCGCCGCCACCGGGAAAGGCGTATTCAGGCCCGTCGGTGAACATTTCGGAGAAGGTGAATTCGACATTCTTTAAACCCTCGGAAAATTCGTCCGATCTTGCGCGGGTCGATACGATTTGTCGAGCGATGTCTACCCATTCCGGGGTCATCCACAACAGGCGCGACATGGTGCGTGGGGCCATCGTGTCATGGAGTGATCGCAGGACCGCGCGCAGTGCCTTGTTGTCGGGCAAGCTACCGCTCCGTTCCCATCGGGAAAGTTTTCGTAATCGAACCTGTGCAGCAGCCACTATCTCCGGGTCGTTTCCGTGATACTGAATGCGGGCGAGGTTGCTGATGATGGAATGATCGCCCTCAACTTTGTAGTCGCATTGGTTTGCAG
>JAYGCN010000299.1:0-3053 GCA_046583315.1 Candidatus Hydrogenedentota bacterium | reverse complement strand
TTGAAAAACGAATTTCAGCGTGTGTGACCGTCTGTGGTGCTTTAGGTGGCGTTGGATTGCTCCTTGGGTGTTTCCGTTTCCGTTTCTGTGTCGGAGTCCACCCATTGTATGCCTCGTGCATCTAGGATTTGCTGGCGCAAGGTGTCGCAGATACCGGGATTGTCCCGCAAAAACTGGCGCGTCGTCTCGCGGCCCTGTCCAAGATTTTCGCCGCCCATGGAGAACCAGGCACCGCTTTTCTGGATCAGTTTCTCTTCGATTGCCAGGTCCAGAATATCTCCGTGGGCCGAAATCCCTTCGGTCCAGAGTATGTCGAACTCAACTTGCTTGAAGGGCGGGGCGATTTTATTTTTGACCACTTTAACTTTCACCCGGCTACCGACCACTTCGTCGCGTTCTTTAATCATACCGATACGACGTACATCGAGGCGTACGCTGGAATAGAATTTGAGGGCACGTCCGCCGGTGGTCGTCTCCGGACTACCAAACATCACGCCGATTTTGTCACGAATCTGGTTAATGAAAATGACGGTCGATTTCGAGCGACTGATGGATGCAGTGAGTTTGCGCAAGGCCTGAGACATCAGGCGAGCCGTGAGTCCCATGTGGGAGTCGCCCATGTCACCCTCGACTTCGGCGCGCGGTACCAGTGCAGCCACGGAGTCGATTACGATCACGTCGACGGCGTTGCTACGCACGAGGGTTTCGCAGATTTCCAGGGCCTGTTCCGCCGTGTCGGGTTGTGAAACGAGCAGATTATCGATGTCCACGCCGATTTTCTGTGCAAAAGTGGGGTCGAGCGCATGTTCAGCATCAATAAAGCAGGCAATGCCGCCGTTTTTCTGTGCATTGGCAACCACATGCAAGGCCAGGGTCGTTTTACCAGAGGCTTCCGGGCCGAAAATCTCAACGACACGTCCACGGGGTAATCCGCCAATGCCTATTGCGATATCAAGAGACAGGCTGCCAGTCGAAATGGCAGGTATCTTGTTTATGAAGCTATCATCCCCAAGGCGAACCAGCGTTCCCCGCCCATACTGCTTTTCAAGTTGTCCAACGGCTACATCGAGCGCTTTGGTCTTGAGTTCTACTACATTCATCTTTTTGGTAGCCATTTCAGCTCCTCCTAAAATTACTGAACAAATATTCACCTGGGCCGCAGTGTGCCATATCGAACCCGGCGTGTCAAGCTATTTTTTGTTCAGTACTTTTAGATACATCCCCTGATTGTTTGTATTGTATCCATTTTGGAGGCGGATTTCCACGATTTTTGATATGCTTAACATGACGATAATAGGCCTGAAACAGAGGGGAAACAATGATTACAAGCATTCTGCTGGCTATAGGGCTCGCCGCAACGCCGATTCACGAGCAAAATACGACTGAAATCACCCATTATCTGGAGCAATTACAGACCGACAATCTCTCATTTCAGGAGCGGATGCGCCGGGTCGTGGATGATTCGCTGGGCACGCTGTATGACGGCGGGCCGCTGGGGGAGGGGCCTGACGGCAAGTACGACGCTGACCCGCTCGTGGATCTCAAAAAAGTCGACTGTGTGACCTTCGTCGAGCAGACCGTGGCCCTGTCAGTCGCGTCGGATTACGAGGGCATGGTGGATGTGTTGCAGACGTATCGATACAAAGATGGCGACATCGGCTACGAGACGCGAAACCATTTCATGATCACCGACTGGGTGCGCAACAATCCGTTTTGCAAAGACATCACTGAATCGCTCGGCGTAGACACGAAAACCGTCACACGCACAATCAGCCGCAAAGACTTTTTTGAGCTCGTCAAAGCACCCGACGTCGGACAGGACACAGCGGATGAAGTCGTCGCACTCCCGATTGTGCCGAGCGCATCCACCGCCGCATCCGAAAAGAAATTACCCGACACCGCGCTCATCGTCTTCGTCGGAAAAGTCGATTGGCTATTCTCCCTGCACTGCGGACTCTACCTGCGCGACGAAACGGGGGAGGGCCACCTCATTCACGCCAGCTCAAAATCCGGCGAAGTAGTAAAGATGAGTTTTCCAGACTACGTAAAAAGCCAAGGCGATCGCTACATCGGTTTCACCGCCTACGAAGTCCTCGAGCCGGAAGAATGAATATTTCGGGCTTCCGGGGGTATCTTTATCAGGAAACCGAATAGGAAATCACTACCGTGCCAACAATTGACGAGAAATACCTGAAGGAAAAGGCGGAGGACGTCTCCGAGGACGACATCCAATATGTCGTCGAGCATTCGGATGAAATCAAGGATTCGTTTATCGGACGCGGACCCTTTGGGAAGTTCGTGGAAGAGATTGTGCTGTGCCTGTCGATGGTAGTGGACTACGGTCGGGGCCGATACCGGAAAATTCCCTTTTGGGCTATCGGCGCGATTGTGTTCATGCTACTCTACGTGGCCAATCCTGTCGACGTCATCCCTGACTTCCTGATCGGAATAGGTCAAATCGACGACATCATCGTGATTACACTGTGCCTGCTCATGGTGCGCCAGGAATTGCACGAATACAAGGCCTGGAAGCTTGAACAGGATGATGATATTGATTAGTGTCGCTCGGCACCTTCAACGCGTGCGATACGAAGGTCACCGGAGCCGCTGTCGATAATGCGCACATCGCGAGTGACGGTATCGATCCTAATGTCGCCTGAACCGTCATCCACCTCCACGGAACCGCCTATGCGCGTGATTTCGATATCGCCCGAGCCATCGTCGATAGTGAGGTCGCCGCCGACTCTGTTGACTTCCACGTCACCGGAACCGTCTTCGATATCCAAATCGCCATCTATTTCGCGAATTTCAAGATCGCCCGAACCGTCATCTACCGAAAGCGAACCGCGAATATTGCGGATGTACGCATTGCCTGAACTATCCTCGAGTTGAACAGACTGGCGAAGGTTAGAGATTTCGAGATCGCCGGAGCCGTCGTCTATGTTGAGATGAATTCCTGGCGGCACCGTAATCTCGACATCAATGTAGGCCCCTGTGTTTCCGGAGAACACTTTGCTCAGCCAACTGCGATCCCTATGGTCGATTTCGGCAAT
>JAYGCN010000155.1:0-7576 GCA_046583315.1 Candidatus Hydrogenedentota bacterium | reverse complement strand
GTAGAGCCCGCTTCTCGGTCAATGTGATAACGCAATTCAAATCCGGATCGAACCGATTGAGTCGGGACAAATACATCTCCGTCAGTTCGCGCGACGTGACCTTCCGGGATTGAATCAGCCCAGCAAGATCGATGACGCTCCAGTGTGCTAACGCCTCAATATTGTTCGGACGGTCGGATTTTGCAGCAGCACTGAATTGAATAGTTCCCGGCTTCGACGGCGGAGTATAACCAAGCGGAAGCGGGTTAAAGATAAACGCGGGAGGTACGTCGTAGGAGATGGGGATATCACGAATCGATTCGAATTGTTTCACATTTCGGGACACCCCACGCGCAATTAGCGAGCGTTCTTCGTCGGAAAATTCGAGTCCCGCTAATTTCTCCGCGGCCTGAACCATATCTGCCGTGATTGTGGCGGACTGTGCGGAGGCTACCTGCGTCCATAACACTCCCGGCAACAGCGTTGCGGCCAGGCCGGTGCCCGAAAAATAGGCCATGAACGCGCGACGATCAACGGTTGTGGATGCTTCCTCTTCCATAAAAACCTATTCTCCGCCCTGCGCGGTCTCCAGCGCTTCGATGCGCAACAACAACTTTGCAATGACGTCATCACGCGCAGCCAGCGACACCTGCAGTTTATGATTCAGTCCCTGGATGGCTGCCAGGGCCACGCCGTCCGCATCCACGGTATCAATGTATTTTTCGTTGGTGCCGTAGCCAAAAGCGGACATGAAATCCTGCGAGGTCGGTCCAATATGCCGAATGCTTTCGTCTTCGGTCTTGAATTTCCATTGGGTAATCGGCATCTGCAACACTTTATCCAGCACGTCAGTAGATTTGATATTCTCAAAGGAATCCTTCTTGTTTCGATCACTCGCATGATGGATTATACCTTCGGAAATCAGCCCGTGATTCGCCGCCACGACGAGCGTTTCGGAATCGATGGATAACGCCGTATCGTTCGCGCGTCGCAGTTCCATCCGATTACTTGACCCGTTAATTCCGATTGTCCAACTGTCTATTGCATTAACCAATGTGATGGTCACATCCGCATTCGACCCAGAAGCATTTTCAAACCGCGCCAATTCGGTTTGGGCTTCGTCACTGGTAATCAGGTGCAACCGTGCCGAAGGTGTCGATGTACCCATTCCAACGCGACCTATATCGTCCACATAAAGTGAGTGACTCGGTGCCGAGCCTTCGATGGTGAGTGGTGTGGTGGCGTTGGTGACGTCATCAATGGAGAACCGCTCCGCACCGCCGTTGATAGTGTCATTGATTGTGATCTGCCAATCGGTCGTTGGAAACGACAGAGAGTCAGACGTATCCCAGAATTTCAGCCGAAGGTTGTTTTGTTTCAACAGCAAGGTATCAAGTCCCCCTGAAAATCCTTCGCCATCGGCACAGTCAATCCCTACGCAGAGGTTATTATTTACAATGAGGTCATTGGGCACGACGGTGTCCATCAACGGCCCCTCCTGATCCTCATTGGCGATGGAGCCGGATACGATACTGAAATAGCCCGAATAGACCTGTGCTGGCTCGTCGGTTGCGACTTTTTTGCGCGATGCCTTTTTGGTGGTCTGAAAACGCAACTCGTAGGTATACGCGCCATCAGCATGCCCACCGATACTAAACGATGGTTCCACACCCGCCGTGAATACCTCTTGGGTCACGTTACCGTCGGGCTGTGATACGGATACCGTCACGCTGGTATATTGAATTTGTGGCTCCCAGACGATGCCATCCGGCAGAATATGCGCGATTGCCGGATCGGTATTCTGCGATTCTTCGGCTCCATAGGCTGGCGATTCCATACTTGCTGAAATCGCGATAATGCAACACAGCCATACTATTCGGTTGCGTATTGTTTTCATGTGAGTACTCCAAGGTTTTCGATTGAACACTTTGAATCAGACGGCCATGTATAACCATCCGTGGCACGCAAAGACATGTACCATTATACGGCAAATTCGTGTGAATTGTACGATTCGCCTAAATGCTCGTTACGGAGTGTGAATTGTGATAGGCGCGATCTAGGTCAACACCAAAATGATGCCAATGGAAATAATAATGAGATTTCAAGGAAAGGCTGGATAAGTCATTAAGCGCTAATATTATTGCACTTAGCGATATCCGCATGTAATGAATGAGTGCTATGAAAAGCCCTAATTGGAGCCTTGACAGGCCGTTGCTACCAACCATCCGGGTTACAATGATGCCCAACCAAGGCCCTAAAACCCGAGAGGTTATCTCAACATGATACGTTTTACCATCGCGATACTGCTTGCCGTCACGCTTGCCGGGTGTACATCCGAATCGCGTGACGAAGCTGTGAATGATAATGCTCCCGTGTCCGAAGTTCGCATTGGGCAGGAGTTTGACGATCTTCCGAAGGTATTACTCCTGAACCCTGCTGATGCGGCGGCTTTTGAGTCGAATCTGGCGAAGCATAATGAGACCATTCGCGCATGGATGGAAGGTGAAAAAGGGCAGCGTCTCGTCGCGCTTGAAACGGAAATTCGAATCAAGACAGAGGAAAAAGATCTGACAGGCCTTCGAGCCGTGATCGCACAAGCGGCACCCCTTCGGAACGAGATCACTCGCCTCATCGAATCCTCACACGAGGAACTGCTGGACTCCCTCGGCAATGAACGACGAATGCAGTGGGAAGGGCACGAGGTGGCAACCGCGCTGCTGGAACTCATGGCTCCGCTCACGCTCGATGCGGCGCAACAGTCTCAAATCCGTCGGGCGGCCCAGCGTCTACTATTGGCGGCGCACGCCAGTAATGAACCGAATCCTGGAGCAGCGAGTTTTCTGGAACTGGAAAAGAATGCGGAACAGGATGTGCTGACTCCTAAACAGCGGGAAACCTACCAGGCCATAAAGAAGGTGCATCCAATGCGTTCGTTGGCCCTCTAGAGGGTTGCACCTACCCCGGAGAATAGTGTTCCCTCTATTCGTCGCCCTCGGGCAGCTTGTTCATTGGCGCGTAATACGGTGTCTCTTCCAAGGCATTTACTTTGCCCATGAAGTTCTTCATCGTGTCCGCTGTCTTCAAGAAAGACCAGTCCTGGCGATGGAAATTCCAGCTATCGGGATTCAAGGCCTGAGCTTTGTCCCAATAGGTATTCGCTGATTCCATATCGTCTTTGGCGTAGAAATAGTTGGCCAGCTTAAAGGTCGGTTCGGCCAGGTCTTCATTGGCCGTGCGTGGGCGAATGTTCGAGGCCACTTCGGCAGGCGACATAATGAATTCACTCTTGTCACCCTTGGCAATCCAATCGCGCAAGGCGGGGACGTAGCCATCGTGACCGATTGTATTCCCGAGTACGTTGGCCGATTTCGTGTAGGTGCCTTCGTCGATTCGAACGATGCGGCCCTCTTCGTCTATCCACACACCGGAGGGCACGTTGACCATGTTAAACAGGGAGCTGATCGTGTGATTTACATCAACGATGGCGGTATACGTAACCTTTGCGCGATCGAAAATCGGGCCGGCTGCCGCTTCACCACCGGTATCTTGCGCGGCCGAGATGATTTCGAAATTCTGATCTTTCAGTTCTTCGTAAATAGACTGCCACACGGGCACATCCAGTTGGCATCCTCACCAGGAGGCCCACGTCATGATCATGACTTTCTTGCCGCGGAAATCGGAAAGCCGAACTTCCTTGCCGTTACGATCCATCAGTGCAAAGTCGGGCGCAATGGCTGAATCGAGAAAGGGGCGTCGAACCAAAGGAATGGCACCGAAACTCCAGACGGACACTTCCGGGTTAGATACGATGGGTTGCTGAAGTTTTCGCGCCAGTTCGGAGACATTGACCCATGACTGCCCAGCACGTCGCACGAAAAGAGCGCTGTCTTCGTCCTGTTTAATAGGAATACAGATTTCGTCCAGACAGGCCCCTTCGGGCTTGAGTACGAAACCGTTGATACGCGTGAGATCTTCAGGCGATACCCAAAGATCGATCGGATCGTTGAGCGTGTCCTGGATCACGATGGTCTGATCGTTGTAAAGAGCGACCACTTCGGCCTCGACTGCTCCAATTGCAGAGAACACCATAGCCAATCCCATACACAAGTAAGTCCTGAATCGAATATTCACGATGAACATCCTTCCTGGTTGTTTTTTATATCTGGTTGAACCCGCATTATAGAAGTCTTTGCGCGATGGGTCAAGGGTGGACTAAGGCGCGTCGATATGCGCGGGGCTACCCAACAACTGACCAATCTGACTCGATAGTTCCGTTACCGTGAATGGTTTGTGAAGTACGGATCGAATGTTAGGAAATTCGTCAATATGCAAGGCACTGGCGTCCGCCAATCCCGACATCAGAATAATCGGTAGATCGGGGTAGTTGTCCACGAGTCGTGCGGCCAGCCCCAATCCATTCATACCGGGCATCATATAATCCAGGACGACCACATCGAAATTTTCCAGGTCGGTCGTTGGGAGCGACAGGCATTGCTCTGCCGTCGGAACAAAAAGTGCCGAAAAGCCTTTGGTCTCCAACCCCGCTTTCAGCAGTTGTCCGATCGATTCTTCATCGTCAACGATGAGAACATTTCCGCCGCCATACAAATCAACGAGCGGAATTTCATCGTCCGGCGGAGTCTCCGTTTCCGCATCAACGGTGGGGATAAAGAGCGTAACGTGTGTGCCTTCTCCAAGGACGCTGTCGATATACAATCCACCCGCCATACTCTTGAGCAACCCGTGAATAACGGCGAGCCCTAATCCGGTCCCTTTGCCAACCTCTTTGGTGGTAAAGAAGGGCTCAATGATCTTGTTGATGTTTTCCTTGTCAATGCCGACTCCGTTGTCGCCAAATGACACGCGAACATAGGAGTCCGGTTCGAGCAACCCGGCCATACTTTCTTGACGCGTATCCAAGTGAACCGGATCCGCCGTAATCGTCAGCGTACCGCCCTCTTGTTCCTTTGCGTGAAAAGCATTCGTGCTGATGTTGGAGAAAATCTGGTGCAGTTGCGTTGGATCGGCGAGGACCACGGCACCGTCCAATGCGATATCGGAATCGATAATGATCGATGGAGGGAGTGTGCTTCGTAGAAACGCGAGAAACTCGGAGAATACGGTGTCCAGATTAACCTGCACACGCACGCCCTCAGATTTGCGACTAAAGGTTAGTATCTGACGAACCAAATCGGCTGCACGATGACCCGATTTATCGATTTCGCTGATGGCCTCCAATACCTCGTCGGGAATATCAATCGAGTCGTCATCGGCAATGCTGCAATGCCCCAAAATTACCTGGAGGATGTTATTGAAGTCATGGGCGATTCCGCCGGCAAGCGTTCCCAGGGACTCCATCTTCTGCGACTGGAGCAGTTGCCGTTCTAATTCGTATTCGTGGTCGAGTGCTTCGCGGTGCTCGTGGGTGAGGATGACGTGTGCCAACTGGTCCGCAACCGTTGCCGCAAAGGATTGCTCGTCGCTCTTCCACGTTCGTGCGATCCCCACCTGTTCATGACACACGACTCCCCATAACTCACCGTGTACACGAATCGGCGCATCCAGCATGGAGAAAATGTTGTTCGGCTCCAAATAGTCGGTACGGAATTCACTCGTTCGCAGGTCCGTCAGCGCATCGTGCGCATCCATAACCCGGTGCGTTTCAAGTGCCTCGAAATACCGCGGGAACTGGGACACCAGGAGTTCGCCGCCCTCTTCATATACATCCTGACTACCCCGATACAATCCCATGCAATCCAGCGCACTTCGATCATCGTTGAACTTCCAGATGCTCACCCGTTCAACATGAAGAGCGGACGCGACCGTTTCGGAGACCACCCGGTACGTCTCATCAAGCTCGCCGCGGATAACCGATCCTGCTGTGGCGATGGCAACAATGGCCTTGTTGTGAACCGTGGTACGTTCATGGCGACCCGCGATGTCCGAGAACATGATTCGGGATACATGCACGACCGCGACGGCCATGAAGCTGACCAGTAGCCCCGGAATCTCCGAAAGAGCCGGTTCCGACCGTATCGTCCAACCGTCAAACTGGACGTAGAGAGTAAGGCATTGGCGAAAGGTCATCAGTACGAGCATGATGGTGAGGAATCCGATTCGCCAATCGCGAAATTGACGCTGAAGCCGGACGGAATAGGCGACGGCGGTCAGCCGAACAAAAACGGATATCAGGAGAACAAGGCTCATTCGATTCACTCCACGTACAATTTGTTCGTGTGAAATCTAATTCTGCAGCGGTCATCCTTGTAACTCGTCATCAAGTTCAAACTCGATATACGAATCACATCTATATATTCTGTCCAATGACAAAATTAAGTCAACATCTTATTATACTATGATTCTATCGCGCTCCAGGTTTCCTCTTTTGTCATTGTCATGCTCGACACAGGCCCTAATACCCCTAAATGCGATTATCGTGGCGTATTTGCGGACTCTGCTGATGGACGTTTCCCAGAAGGCGCATCTTCAAGGGCGCCTCCAAAGTTAACGACAACGACCGTGATAATCAGAGTCAGAACCGGAAGCCCGATAAATAAGAACAGGGTCAACTTCGTGTCACGGTTCATGTCGACTCGCTCGCGTCGGGGTCATCGACATCATCCAGCCCCAACAGACTCGTCGATTCGTCTTCGGGCAGGGACTCAACAGATTTGAGTTTGCGGTTCATCGCGCGAGTGCGCACGCCTGTTTCTTCCAGCGTGTTGGACACCGTGGAGATTTGGCGTTTGACTTTGTCGAGCACGTCGCCGAATCGGTTGAACTCGGTCTTCACAGCAGAGAGCACGTGCCACACTTCTGCGCTGCGTTTTTCGATGGCGAGCGTGCGGAATCCGAGGCGTAAACTGCTCACGGTCGCAGAAAAAGTGGTCGGTCCGGTGATGACGACGCGGTACGTATTCTGGATGTCTTCGAGCAAGCCCGGTTGTCGGATAACCTCGGCATAGAGACCCTCCGTAGGCAGAAACATGATCGCGAAATCAGTCGTGTTCGGTGGATCGACATATTTCTCCTGGATGTCTTTCGCGCTGAGTTTCACGATGCGAACAAGCGCCTTGGTGGACTCCCGAATCGCATCAACATCCGCGCGTTCGGCGGCATCAACGAGCCGCAGGTAATCCTCTTGTGGAAACTTCGAATCGATGGGCAGATACACCGGTTTGTCTACGTCAATTCCAACACCGGGCAACTTGATTGCGAACTCCACGAGATCATTCGAGCCATCTTTCGTCTTCACGTTTACCGCGTACTGATTGGAGGTCAGCATTTGTTCCAGGATCGCGCCCAATTGTACTTCGCCCCAGGTACCACGCGCTTTTACGTTGGTCAGAACCCGTTTCAGGTCGCCCACACCGTCTGCCAATCCCTTCATTTCACCGAGACCACGCTGTACCGCTTCGAGGCGTTCGCTGACCAGCTTAAACGATTCGCCGAGCCGTTTTTCGAGCGTGGTCTGCAATTTCTCGTCAACCGTCTTGCGCATTTCGTCCAGTCGCTTTTCGTTACTGGACTGCAGCTCCTTCAACTGCTCAGAAACCGATTTTTGCAACTTGTCAATTTGCACTTGATTGGAATCCGT
>JAYGCN010000135.1:0-5689 GCA_046583315.1 Candidatus Hydrogenedentota bacterium | reverse complement strand
TCTCTCCTTCGGCAGGAACATCTCGTAACCGCACTCGCAGGTTATGTAGCCGTCATTCGACATTGATGCCTAAACCGGCCGTTCGCCCTCAATCGTGACCCGGTGCATTTCGCGGCGCTGACCGTGATAATCATTCAGCGCGTAATGTTGCGTCACACGATTGTCCCAGAACGCCAGCGAACCCTTTTCCCATCGGAAGCGACAGGTAAAACGCTCATCTGTACAATGGTCAAACAAGAATCGAAGCAACGGTTTACTCTCGTGTGTTTTCCACCCCACAAACTTCTGCGTGAAGCCCTCATTCACATAGAGTCCCTTCCTGCCCGAATCCGGATTCGTTCGAATCACCGGGTGGGTGACCTGTGCCTCGGCTTCATCGCTAACCTTTACTTCCATCCCGCTACGTTTCGAATTGTTCTTCGCCGATTCACCGCTTGCACCATATTGACTCGAAGCCGAATGAATCGCGCGCATGTCAGACAACGTTTCCTTCATTCCGTCACTCAGCGCTTCATAGGCTTTCGTCATACTCGCCCATAACGTATCCCCGCCAAACGTCGGTGTATCCAGGGCATACAAAACCGATCCCAGTGCCGGCCGTTCCATAAAACTCACATCCGTATGCCAGCCTCCTCCGAAATTTGCCTTATCTTCCTTTTCCTTAATGATCGGCACAATCTCCGGATGCCCATCCAGCGGTGTCACGAAAGGATGCACGATCAACTCGCCAAACCTCGACGCAAAAGCCTTATGCTGATCCGGCGTTATGTCCTGTTCGCGGAAAAAGATGACCTCATGATCAAACAAGGCCTGACGCACTTCGTTGAAGATCTCATCCGACAGCGGCTCCGACAAATCCACCCCGTGAATCTCCGCGCCCAGTGCGCCCGAGATGGGTTCAATAGAAAGTTGTGTATCAATCATGGCTAAATCCTTAATTCGTCGCGATTCAATAGAAATACCTATCCCAAAATCGTACAATATTCCCCTTACACCACACAACCACACAGGGAGACCCCCATGGCCGAGCACCGATTCGACAAAAACACTATCGACACCAATACATTATTCTCCATAGCCGGAAAAAACGCGCTCATCACCGGCGGATCACGCGGCATCGGACTCATGATCGCCCAGGGATACGTCGAACAAGGCGTCAAAGTCTACATCACCTCCCGCAAAGCCGACGTCTGCGATGCCGTAGCCGCCGAGCTCAGCGAACTCGGGGAGTGCATCTCCCTGCCCGGCGACATCGCCACCCCCGAGGGGTGTCAGGCCATCGCCGATGCCTACGCCGAACACGAAGACAAGTTGCACATCCTCGTCAACAACGCCGGCGCTAGTTGGGGCGGTGAATTCGATACCTACCCCGACAAAGGCTTCAAAAAAGTCATGGAACTCAACTTGCACTCCCCATTCTCACTCACCCGCGACCTCGTCAAACTGCTCGAAGCCGCCGGCACCCCCCAAGACCCCGCCCGCGTCATCAACATCGGCTCCATGGACGGCATGCATGTTAACCAACTCGCCGGCACCGGCACCTACGCCTACGCCGCATCCAAAGCCGCGCTACACCACCTCACCCGACACCTCGCCGTAGAACTCGGCCCCCGCAACATCAACACCAACACCATCGCCCCCGGCTTCTTCGAATCCAAAATATCCGAATACGTCCTCGAAAACTTCCAGGACAACATCGAAGAAAAATGCCCCCTGAGTCGAATCGGAAAACCCGAAGAAATGGCCGGCATCGCCATCTACCTCGCGTCCAGAGCCGCAGCCTACACCAACGGCGCAACCATACCAGTAGACGGCGGCACGCACTTGGGGTAATATTTCAGGGAGCCATCCCCTGCTCGACCGGACGGGGAATCTCGCCCTTGCAAATCGCTCATATTCTGCTACAATCATGACTGGTATACTTGTTCATTTCCGTCTTGAGAAGGATGACATCGTCATGAAAATACTTCGCCGTGTTGGATTCTTCGTTTTTCTGGGTGTGATTGGCTTGGTTTCGGTCAATTTGGCATTGGTCGAGGGTAACAGCGACGAAAAACCGACCGATCTGAACATGGGCCTGACGCCGGACCCTGCCAAGGGTTATGACATTCTGATGAACACGGCGATGGCGACGCCGGTGATGAAGGTGAAGGATGTCGAGCGGCTGTGGACGGTGTGGGATGAGGTCTCGAAAATGGAGGCGGAATCAGCGTCCCCTGAAGCGCGTCATGACATGATTTTCGATCGTTACGGCTGGGCCAAGCGGCTGGACGATGATACGGGATTGCCGCTGGGCTATCTCGCGGACGACAAAGGCAACTTGGTCACGAACTGTTTTTCGTGTCACGGCGGCGAGGTGGGGGGTGTCACCATACCCGGAGCCGGCAACGCGCACATCGATCTGACCACGCTGGCGACCGATATTCGAAAACTATCGGCACTGGACAACGGCATGGACCCCTCGCGCATTCCCGATGCGATGGCGCCGTTCAAAACGCCGTTGAGCATTCATCGCGGCACAACGAACGCTGTAGTATTCGCGTCGGTGTTTGCGGGACTGCGCGATCCGGAACGGGGTAAGCTCTACACCGAACATCCCGAGGAATTATTGCACCACGACATGAATCCACCGGCGTGGTGGAACTACAAAAAGAAGGACATGATCTACGCGGATGCCTTCGCACCCAAAACGCCACGACAGCTGATGCCCTTCGCGTTTTCGCCACTGAACTCGCTCGAAAAGTTCTATTCCTTCGAAGAAAACTTTGTGCACATCCAGGCCTATATCAAGCAACTCGAGCCGCCGAAATATCCGCATCCCATCGACATGGATCTGGCGGCGAAAGGCGAGGTCGCCTTCAATCGTATATGCTCGGAATGCCACGGAACCTACGGCGACAATCCGAAATTTCCGAATAAGGTCGTGAAGATCAAAAAGATCGGTACTGATTCGCGCCGCCTCGAATCCATTTATCTCAGAGATCGCGAAGCCACGAACGCAGGCTGGCTCCAATACTATGGCGAATATCCCGTGCTGCTTGAGTCCAAAGGATATCTGGCGCAACCCCTTGACGGCATCTGGGCGAGTGCGCCGTATTTTCACAACGGCTCGGTTCCCACGTTGTATCATGTGATGAACATCGACGAGCGGCCAGAAGTATGGAAACGGTCCGACAACGGCTATGACAATCAGCGGATCGGGCTCGAAGTGGAATCCTTCGACGCGGTACCCTCAACCGAAACCGATCGCGAGCGTCGTCTCTATTACGACACGTCCATCATCGGCAGTAGCAACCAGGGGCACACTTTCCCGGACGACGAGTTGGATGATGACGAGAAGGTTGCAGTGCTGGAATACTTAAAGACCTTGTAATTCGCCATCATACTAACGTGAGTCCGCTTTGTACTCTTTGAGCTTGCGATACAGAGTCCGGAGTCCAATGCCCAATTGCAACGCGCACGCTTCCTTATTGTAGTCACACGCCCGCAAGGTCGCCTCGATCATGGCGCGTTCCGCGGCGTGCATGGTTGCCCCGAGCGGTACGGTTACGGATTCAGGTTGGACATCCCTATGTTCGCGAATGGAACGGGGGATGTCGCGATGCCTAAGCGTCGATGCGGGCATCGCCGTATCGACCATGCGCTCCACGACATTCGCCAGCTCACGGATGTTGCCCGGCCAGGGGTAACGCGACAGCGCCTCCACCGCGTCCGCGTCGATTCCGGTCACGCCTTGGCCAAGACGACTCGAAATGGAATCGACGAAGTGGCGTACAAGCGACGGAATGTCTTCGACCCGTTCGCGCAGTGGAGCCAGTTCCAGCGTCAACGCGCCGAAACGTTGCTGGAGTTGATCAAGGAACCTGACCGTGGAATCCGAGTCGTCCAGCGGCGTATTGATGGAAACGATCAGACGAACATCGGTAGGAATATTGCGGGAGTCGCCGAGTCGCTGGACGCTGCGCGTTTCCAGACACGTTAGCAATAGATCGGCTTGCATTGGAGTGAGGTCGCTGAGTTGATCCAGATAAAGACTGCCCTGATCGGCCGACTCGATGCGTCCCGCTACGCCCTCTGGTACGTCAGGATACACGCCCGCGCCGCATCCGAAGAGTTCACGTTCAATCGTGGCCGTTGCGCTGGTGCCAAAGGTGACCTTGACGAAGGCGCGGTGGCTGCGCGCAGAGTGCGCATGAATGATGTGCGCAAGATGATCGCGGCCCGTACCCGTCTCGCCGATCATAATGATGGGCGCAATACCGGGTGCCGCCTGACGAATCTGATCGTGCAAGGTGGCCGTGTGATGCGACGGACCAATCAAGTTCGACAAGGCGTGCCGCGTGTCCAACTGGCGTCGCAGTTGCACGACGGTGTGTTCCAGTGCCTGACGATCTTGACCCTGCTCAATGGCGCGCGCAACCAATTCGACCGTGTAGGGGAGTCCAAGCACCGTCGATGCACCGGCATCATAGGCCTGGAACACCTGCTCCGACTGCAACGATTGCGCCAACACGATAACCGGCATGGTCGCATCTCTATCCCGCGCCACGTTCAACAATCGCAGGCCGTCAATACGCGGAGAATCGAGATCAGCAATCAGAACCGAAAATTGATTCGAGACGAGGCCGTTTACACCCTGCTCATCACCGGGTACTCGTTGAATCGTGTGTCCCATCCCTGAGAGATGATGCTCAAGTTCCTCGGCATAAGAGACTTCACCTAAAACCATCAATATGTTTGCGGGGGTCATGAGAGAGGGATATCAATCCGGCAAAGTTTGCAAGAGTTAGAGCCCAGTCTATCAGACTGCCGTTTTGGCATCCAGCGTTCTCTGGAAATTGGAGGGACCATTCTGGGCTGTGATACACTCGCCACATGAAGCCTCGGAAACCCTTATATTATGTGCGCCTAGTGGCCTCGCTTCTGCTGGTCATCACCCTCGCTTCCGGTTGCGCCACCAAATCCACCCGGGCCGACAATGAACTTTACGTCGATTCCATGACCGTGCCGCTGGATTTTGAATCCGCTTGGGAGCTGACGCGCGACGTACTGCTCGAGCACGATGTGGAAATATACACTCGTGATAAACGGGGGTTATTTATCGTGTACACAGCTATGCATCGCAGCAAATTGGTCGTACCCCATCGCACGAAACTGACGATTACGCTCGAAGAAGAGGGCAGCGAATCGACCAAGATAGCCATCGAAACGATTTCACAACGCTATGGCGTATCATTGTTGACCTACCCCGGTTGGCGTGACCAGGACTCAAGCGACCCCGGACCGGAAAGCGTGGCGATACTAGAATCTATTAAATCAAGAATAATAGAAAATTAAGTCTATTTAGTAAAGCTTATACCAGGTCGATATAATTCGTTTTCCACTCTTCTTTTTATCCCCTAACAGACTATTTTTCATATGGTTACGGAATAGTACGCATAAATCCTTGTATAGTGCAAAAAGTAACCGGCTTGTCAAGTGAACTACTAAAAACGATTAAATTTGTCGATTTATTTGCCTAATTCGAGATATGAGTGCTACAATTCCCGTATAAGGATATTGAAGCTCTCAACAAGGGGACAAAAAATGTTATCGCTACTCGATGTGCAATGCCCGCATTGTAATGCTAAAGGGCAGATTATGGTGCCACCCGTCGGTGCCGTCATCATCGGGCCGTGTCCTCACTGCC
>JAYGCN010000103.1:0-1810 GCA_046583315.1 Candidatus Hydrogenedentota bacterium | reverse complement strand
GCACGCTGAAGATTCCCCTTCTTCTTGATGATCTCGTTGATCGCCATAAGGGCCAACGTGCCTTTGTCGTAGGCAACGGACCTTCGCTAAAGCAATTGGACATGCCGATCTTGAAAGACGAAATCACCATCGGGTCGAATCGGGTGTATCTGGGATTTGAAGATTGGGGATTCAATTTCACCTATTGGGCCATCGCAGATAGCCTTCAGTTCGAAAAGTATACCCGGGAATGGGAGCAGAATATTCCGGCCGAAACGATGAAGTTTTATCCCTTTGAATATCTCGGGCTGTTCAATGTTGAAAATGGCATCCCAATTAATTTCTTCCCGCCGGGTCATCCAGAGAATAAAACGAACTTCATCGATCCGTTTAAAACGGCTGAGCAAGCCGCACCGAACGGATTCTCGAACACTCCGGATTCAGTTTATTTGGGACATACCGTGACCTATGCGATGTTGCAGCTTGCGGTCATTATGGGCTGCGATCCGATTTACATGATAGGATCGGATCATCGATATGCCATAACAAAGAACGATAAGAAGCGGGGCCTCTGGAAAAACGAAAATTCGGAGAATCATTTTCATAAGGACTACGGCAAATATTCAAAAAAGACGAATGAGTTTCATTTGCCCGAGGCCGAGAAGAGTGAGCGGGCCTTTAATTACGCCAATGAATGGGCTCAACAAAACGGCGTTGAAATCCTGAATGCGACACCGGGTACGGCGTTACCCAGTTTTCCGTTGATCGATTTTGACGACGCATTGCAAAAAGGGGTGCGGGGTACAGTTGTTCCCTCCCTCGTCTCGCCGAAAAAACAGAAGACAACTCAGGCTCCGAAATCAGTGATCTCATCCGGTTCACGTTCGAATCTTCCCCCAACCCGATTGCGCCGGTTACCTCGTTCATTACGTACTGCACGAAGGAAATCGACCAGAACAGCGACCATTCTGGTCTGTACGCCGGATCTTTCCTCGGAACTCGCGACGAAATGCATTCGCAGCATAAAAGAACACACCCATATACCGTATGAATTGCTCGTATTTGAAAACGGCAAGTTTGGACGTTTTCAACATCCGCTGGAGATCAATCGCGCAATTGAGATTGCCTTGGGAGACGTGGTCGTAACCTTTGATGATGACGTTGAATTGACCGACGGGTGGCTTGAGTCATTAATGAAACTCGCTACGCCGGATGTGGGACTGGTTGGAAATGTCCATTTGAATTCGCGGGATGCAGCGAAAGGTACGATTCGGCATACGGGCGGCTGGATTGCACTGGATGGATCGCCTATGCACCATACCGAAGCCATCACCGAGGCGATTGCCGTACCCTATGTTTGTTCGGCATGCATGCTAATCAATGATCGAAGTCTCCGGTTTAATCTGGATTATAAGAAGTACTTTCAAGAGGCAGAACTCTGCCTGGATTCATGGAGGAAAGGCAAGAAGGTCATGGTCTCCCCTCACCGTATTTACCACTATGGTTCGGGCCAGATGGAGCAACTTGGTAACAGTAAAGCAGACATCCAGGAAGCGAGCCGAATAGATCAGGAGTTATTCGCTCGTCGCTGGATTAATTCAGGGGTGATGCGCGAGTTGTACGAAGAAATTGACGAACAACTTGATATCAGAGTGCTTGGTTGACGACATGGTGAAGCATCCGAAACGAATAGCCCTTTTCGTCAAAAACGCACCTGATGAATATTCAGGCGAGCGATATTTTTCGCTCGTCATCGCGGAAGCGCTCGCATATGTTGGTCACACCGTTTATTACGTCACGAATCACCGCCCCATTTTCTATCGCGATATTG
>JAYGCN010000053.1:0-3882 GCA_046583315.1 Candidatus Hydrogenedentota bacterium | reverse complement strand
CATAATCCGCGTGACCCGGGCAATCCACGTGCGCATAATGACGCGCTTCCGTTTCATACTCCACATGCGAAATAGAAATCGTGATGCCCCGTTCTTTTTCTTCCGGAGCATTATCAATCTGATCAAAGTCCATCGCCGTAGAGCCCTGGGACTCCGCAAGAACCTTCGTGATTGCACTCGTCAACGTCGTTTTACCATGATCCACGTGACCAATCGTTCCGATGTTCACGTGCGGCTTCGTCCGCTCGAACTTTTCTTTCGACATGATTTTGTCCTCTTTACAGACTCACCCGAGTCTATGCCAACCGAATCATTATTATCTAAACATGGAGCCCACTAAGAGATTTGAACTCTTGACCCCTTCCTTACCATGGAAGTGCTCTACCACTGAGCTAAGCGGGCATATCTATATATACAGCCACGGCACTAAGCCGGAACATTCACTTTGGAGCGGGAGACGGGGTTCGAACCCGCGACCCTCAGCTTGGAAGGCTGATGCTCTACCAACTGAGCTACTCCCGCATCAAAATGGTGGTGGGTGCTGGATTCGAACCAGCGTAAGCATTACGCTATCGGGTTTACAGCCCGACTCCTTTAGCCACTCGGACAACCCACCATCTTATCTATAAACGACGAAACGGCAATATACGCCCGTTTCGACTATGTCTGGAGCCGGCGATAGGAGTCGAACCTACGACGTCCTCATTACAAGTGAGGTGCTCTACCAACTGAGCTACACCGGCCTAAAATCTTTAATAATAAAGACTTACAGGACAATTGACTTGCCGCTCGCGCGCCAGCAAAGGCCCATACACAATAAAACCGCCGCCCAGAAGGCGGCGATTCAGACCGAAATAATAACAAACAGCCAGTCCAATGTCAAGAAACACCCACCCGCCGCACACCCGGCCCTGACCCCAAAAACCGGCTCAAAAGCATCCTATTTTCACATTCCATTGCGTTCTAACTGAGCTCATCTGCGGTCAATTCGTCCTTAGCATTTCCGAAATCATAAATAGTCGCCAAATTTGTTATGCTCACCACACAAATCCAACCAAAAGGGACTCCCCATTGAGCCACAAACTCACACGCCGCAACTTCATCAAAACATCCGCAATCGCCACCACCACATTCGCCATCGGCTCCAGCGCCCACGCCGCCCCCTCAAACAGAATCACCCTCGGCTTCATCGGCGTAGGCGGACACGGCGGCGGATACAATCTCCCCAACTTCCTCAAGATTTCCGAAGCCCAGGTCGTCACAGTGTGCGATGTCATGCACGACCGCAAGATGGCCGCGCGAAAACAGGTCAACGAGGCCTACAGCAATAAGGATTGTGATACCTGCTACGACTTCCGCCAAATCCTCGCCCGAAAAGACATCGATGCCGTCGTCATCTCCACGCCAGATCACTGGCACGTCCCACTCTCCATTCTCGCCGCCAATGCTGGCAAAGACGTATTCTGCGAAAAACCCACCCTCACCATCGACGAAGGCCCGCAGCTCATCGAAGCCGTCGAACGCAACAACATCATCTACCAGGGCGGCATCGAAGATCGTTCCGTCGACATCTACCACCGACTCGCCGAACTCGTGCGCAACGGCGTGCTCGGCAAACTCGAAAAAATCCAGATCTCCCTACTCGGAGGCGATATCTTCCCCAAAGAAGAACCCGTGCCCGTGCCGAAAAATCTCAACTACGACATGTGGCTCGGACCGGCCCCTTACTCGCCCTACACCCCCACCAAACTCGGCCCACAAGAATGGCGTAACCAGTTCGACTACTCCGGCGGCAAACTCACCGACTGGGGCGCGCACCTCATCGACACCGCACAAGTCGCCATCTACGAAGAACACGGCGGCCCGCTGACCATCGAAGGCAAGGGAGATTTTCCCAAAGACGCCATGACCAACACCGCGCTCAACTACACCATCAACTACACCTACCCCAACGGCGTAAAAATGACCGCCAAATCCGGCGGCACCGGCATCGCCTTCATCGGTTCCGAAGGCTGGGCCCACAGCGCATCCTGGCGCGCACCCATCGAAGCCAGCTCCCCCGACATCCTAAACGCCATCATCCCCTACAACAAAAACAAAATGTACCCCATCCCTGTAGGCGAACACCAAGCATTCATCAACGGAGTAAAATCTCGCAAAGCCCCATACTACACCCCAAAAGACATCCACCACCTCTCCACAACCATGCACCTAGGCAATATCGCGATGCTCACAGGGCGGAAGATTGAGTGGGATCCGAAGAAAGAAAAAATCATCGGCGACAAAGACGCGAACAAGTATCGGTCACGAGTAGCGCGTGAAGGTTGGAGCGTGAAGGAACTGGCGTAGTTATGCTATCGATCATTGAGCGACGAAATATTAGCGAACTCTACTCTCGAGATACTCGATAGTAGGTCGTTTTAAAACCCTGTAATGAAGTTCGCGATTGTTATACTCGATACACTCAATAACGAGCCCAGAGAATCGTCCAATTGTCTTCGAAAATGGATCCTTGGGAATTGAAATCTCGCGCTCGCTTCTTCCTGAATTCGAATCTGTCGTTTTTAGAAAGATTAGATCTTCGCCTCGAAGTCCTACATACGAATAAGTCTCTGATACAATCTCTCTTAAGCGAAAATTTCGGTCCGGATGTCTGACATAGGTATGCTCGTCGCCTTTGAACTTTCTACTCCAAATGGTCGACTTGCGCCTGTTGTGTTGACTGTTGTCGACGTACCACTCCATTCGCCCATCTTCTTTTCTCACCCGAACTCCGGCCGTATCACCCTGAGCCATTACACTTCCCAGGCCAGGGAACGATGCTCGAGCTCTAGCGGGAGTTACTCCGTAGTAAGAGTATTTACCAATATCCCCAACATACGGCAACGGGCCGGGATCAATTTCGAAGTTAAAACGGATTCGCATTGAGCCCGGCATACGCGCACTGATAGATCGAATGAGGCTGACCGCTGGGCCTGTTTCGAATTGTGTGACGACTAACATTGGCAATCCGTAGAGCACTAACTATCCCCGAGGAAAAAGTTCCTGCTTGCCCCCTGGGGCTACCTACAGCATACACTGTGTCACCGACATCCAGTGGCGGTTCTTCTCTTAGCTTTAGGGGAGCGATGTCCAGTTCTTCTACTGTTATGATGGCAAGGTCATGCTCGAATGAAACTCCAACGAGGCCCGTGATTTCAACTTCGGAATTACCGCCATCATAAATGATCTTTCCTTTACTAGCTCCATCGATTACGTGTTGGTTTGTCGCAATACGACCTGATGCAACACTGAATCCGCTTCCAAATGACACTGTCGCACCAAACTCAACAGTCATCACAATAAGAACTACGGAACCAAGTACATCATCCGCAACTTTCTGTATCGTGCGCTTTTGAGCGACAGATTCAACGCAAATTAGAGTAAACGCGACGATAAAGCTGGATGCTATCGTACGAGACAGAACCGTCGATGTCAGCAAAACTCCTGCATTCAACATATCTTCTCCATATCAGTATCCTATATCTATATATTGATATTAGAACATCGCTCCAGGATGTTTCAATCTTCAGTAATCCACCCCGACTTGGGTCGTCGTGAGGCCACACTCTCTGTGGTTGCGGTTCGCCCACGGCCAAGATTGCACGTCGACGTAGGGACTTCGCAATCAACTCGTGGGTTGGCAATCCTTTGCGCCTTCCATTCTTTGCATCTTTGCGTTAAAGCAGTTCGTCCTTGATCTGCGTGAATCTGCGTAATCTGCGGATGTCCTCCTTTCCTGTAATTCGTGGTTAGCACCGTCAGCGGCGAGGGGGCAGCGCCCCAGGCTATGTTGCCGCTTCGTGTACACTTGTTCTGAGCCTGTCGAAGGATTCGTGTTCC
>JAYGCN010000071.1:0-2513 GCA_046583315.1 Candidatus Hydrogenedentota bacterium | reverse complement strand
GTTTCGCCGGGCAGGAACACGTCGGGCGGGATGTCGCCGATTAAAACGGGATAGCCCCATTGCGCGATGATGGGTGTGGACCAGATGCGTGAAGGCAGTTCTTCCAGTGCGGAACCGGATCGCAGGATTTTGGCGCTCGCGACAATTTGGGGTCTGGCCTGAGAGCGAAGCTGAACTTCGGTGCCGGGTTGAATGGTGGAGGCAACTTTTTCGTTGACGTAGGCGATGACACGACGGGCATTGTTGCTCTGAATCGTCAATAAGGGTGTTCCCGAGAGGATGGTTTCGCCGGGACCATAGAAGACTTGTGCGATTTGGCCGCTGATGGGTGCGCGGAGCATCAGCGCGAGGCGTTCCTGCTGGATTTCTTCACGGCGCGCCTCTTGCACCTTGAGTTCCTGTAGATAGGGCTCCAAATAGAGCAAGGTATTGCGAGCCGGTGATGAGAGTTGGTCTTCGCGTTCGATGCGACGCGCCGTTGACGTGTCCGCGTTTCGTTTCGCGATCCGTAGCGCCTGTGCGTTGAAATCCAGTTCTTTCGCGAGCTCTTGATGCCGAAGTCGAATGTCGTCGTAGGTACTCACGTCACCGATCTTTTGAGTAACGAGATTTTTCTGCCGATCCATTTCGATCTGAAAGCGTTCGAGCTTTACGCGGTCCGCTTCGATATTGACGCTCAGCTCCAGATGTTCCAGATGGGCTTTTTCCTCATCGAGACGATAGCGCCGCAGGTCATCCAACTGATCCGTTTCGTTCTGTTCGACATCGTTCTCAAGGCGATTGCGCTCCACCTCGAGTTCGGCTCGAATCTGGCCGAGTTTTGCCTCTTCGATGGTGAGTTCTGCGACGATCATGGTGTCGTCCATCATCGCGATGACGTCACCCTCCTGCACGGTGTCGAAGCGATCGGCATTGAGGCTTCGAATGGTTCCATCTTCAAGAGGTGCAAGAATGACTTCGTCGATTTCCACGATTCCGATGGCGTGTTCGAAGGGGGCCGACTGTGCATTCATCAACAGGAATATGACAATGGCGCCTCCCCAGATGGTAAACGGGGCGAGCCGCTGGCGCAGGATACGTCCGCGTCGACGGGAGGGCATCACGATAGGGCTATGTGGTTCAGTCGGGATCATATTTCACCTTGTTCTTCTTGCAATACGAATGAGACGTTGGAGATGCCTTCGATTCCGCGAATTTCCCGAACCAGATCGTCGGCTTGTTGCGGATTTTTCATATCGAGGCGGTAGGCGAGTTCAGCATCGCCTTGCTCCTGGAAACGCTGTGAGACGACGAAACTTGCGCGGCAGTGGCGATTGAGGATGGTTTGTATCGCGTCTGTTTCGAGGGTGTCGAGGTTCAATCGGAAGCGCATGAATCCATCGCCTGTTTTTCGGCTGCCGAACTGGGTCCAGTGTAGATATAGAGAGACTGCGGTGAATACACAGGTTCCGAGAATGGCGAGTTGGAAGCGTTGTGTGCCGGTGGCGAGTCCGGTTACGAGTGTGAAGAATATGTAGGCGGTGTCGCGCGTATCTTTGAGGATGTTGCGGAATCGAATGACGGCGAGCGCACCGATGAGCCCGAAGGCGATGGCGATGTTGTTGCCGATAATCATCATGCCGAGGGAAAGGATTACGGTGAGCAGGATGATGGATTGGACGAAGGCGCGCGAATAAGAGAGGCCTTCGTGGGTGTAGATGTAGAGCCACGCGGCGACCTGACCGAGAATAAAGGCGAGTAACAGGCCCATTCCCGCGTCGTAAATCGGGAGTGACGATATGCCGCCACTGCCCAGACCCAGATTATCGAATATTTCGCCCATTAAATCAGTAACTCCCGTGGATTATGCAATATGTGTTGCTCCTGTTGCATCGTGCGTACGCACTCGACGTATTTTGCGAGGGACGTGCGCTCAAGATTGAAGCGTTGAATGAGCAAGGTGACCCAATGCGGATAAGTATCGGTAAATTTCACTTCCATCACTACCGGAACTTGGTGAAGATGGTGCCAGAAGGCATCTGATTTCCAAAGGCTTTCCTCGTATTCGGGTGAGGGGAGAAATGACAGATCGCGATCAAAGGTGATGCGTAGTAGAGCGTCTTCGTTGCTCATGTAGGCCTCGCGCTGATAGCGGACGGTTGCGCAGGGCATGGCCTGAAACTGCGCCTGCAATTCGCAAAAGTAATGGAGATCGGCAAGATGGGCCTGGTTCGTGGTTTCAACGAGGCACTCCTGATCCGCGCCGCAGCCACTCAAGAGCAGAGGAATACTTTCTCGCTTAATCGGTACGCGGGTTTTCTTAATGACGCGATCCAATCGCCGTTTGACCTCGGCATAGACCGGCGTATTCGGGTGATCGTCGTAGCTGCGCAGGCGCAATTTGTAACGATTTTTCTCCCGGGTCTCCGAGCTCCAGAACATGGAGAGGCGGTCGTTGTCGAGATAGAGACTGGTGACGGGATAGTGTAACCCCATCGGGTCCGGGCGCATGTGCGGGGCCATGAAATCAATTA
>JAYGCN010000002.1:0-1678 GCA_046583315.1 Candidatus Hydrogenedentota bacterium | reverse complement strand
ATCACCGCGCAAGGCCGGGGCATGCTGGAAGACGGTGCCGAACAGTGGAACGGATTCCATAAAATGATTCAATCAATGTCGGAGATGCCCAATGGATGACGAGAGAATCGGCTCGGAAATCGAAAAGCAAGCCCGCGAACTGTGTTCTCAGATTTCCGTCGCGCACGATCTCGATTCGGAAATTCAGGAAGAGCTATACACCCACGTCGAGGACAAGCTGCTCGGTTATTTGAGCGGCGAAGTCCCCGTCACCGAAGAAGACGCGCTCATCCTCGTGCGCGAACATTTCGGTGACCCCCTTACAATAAAATCGTTGCTGCAAGATGTGCACGTCGAAGAAGTGACTATCAGCCAGGCGCGGCGACGTACTGCGGCGGTTATCGTGACATTGGCGTGGGGACTCGTCGGCGCGCTCTTGATGAATGCGGTTACGGTTGGTCTACACTACTACCGCTTCAAAACGATGACGGCGATGGAAACTGCGCGGGCTACGAATTCAATGAGCGAACTGCTGGGTATACATGAATACAACGCGTTCTTCGCCGTATCTTTATTTCTGCTGCTTAGTGCGATCACGGCGCTCGGACCGTGGATCTTCTTTTATCGGTGGAAACAAACCGACGAGCGACTACGGGAACGTTGGTTTTATCGCTGGAGCGTGAAGAGGCTCGTGCTGTTGGTTATAGCGCTATTGGCCATCCGAATGTTGACACCCAGCTTCGCGCCCACATGGATCAGTGTTGACTCCAAGGTCGCGATAATCATATTAGTGGGCATGAGTCTATTCCTGTACGCCGGTCAATGTCTGGCATGGATCTGGTGGTGCGACTCCGCGCCGCGTACGAAACGAAACACCTTGAATACAGGACTGTTGTGGCTCGTATTTCAAATCGTCCTCACCACCTTTATCCCAAGAACTTCGGCGCAGGTGATTGGAGAACTGCCCTCCGGTGTCGAGACGTTTTTCCAATCTACAGGGTCCACGGTGCTACTTTATCATGGACACTTTTTCGATACACAATTCTATGTCAGTATTGTCTGGTTCGTGCCCACGGCCGAATTTATTTTTTCCCAGGGAGCCCGCACGTTGATGTACATGGGAGCGGCGTATGTCGTCGCCACCTCCGGATATGCCCTCAATCAAATACGCAAAACAAGGCAACAAAGAAAATCATTCGACGGACTCGCTTAGTAAAGCTCGCCAGTGTGCGCCTGGATTCGTGCGAGGGATCGGGAGAGTGAGGCTTCGGCGCGAGGGATATCGGTGTCGTCTTTGCCTGCCAGAATTCGTTCTTCGGCGCGTTCCTGAGCGGCTAGTGCGCGTTTGGGATCGATGTCGGATGCTGATTCAACTTGATCGGCAAGGATAAGAATGCGATCGTCCAACACTTCGACGAATCCACCATGCACAGCAAAAAATGTCATCTCCTCGCCTTCGTGAACGATCAGCGCACCGGTGTCCAGTTGGCTCAGAAATTCGGTATGTCCCGGCATGATGGTGATCACACCGCCTGCGCCGGGCAGCACGACCTTCTCCGCCTGCAACGCTTGCGGTGCTCTTGTAGGGGAGCACAACTCTATGGTGACGGCGTCGCTCACGACTGGGCACCTGCCAGCGTTTTGGCTTTTTCGATAACATCTTCGATGGTTCCGCAATAGAGGAATGCGGCTTCGGGGA
>JAYGCN010000318.1:0-9228 GCA_046583315.1 Candidatus Hydrogenedentota bacterium | reverse complement strand
GGAAAATCTGGAATCCCGTTTCCTGTTGGGTCTGGCCTATTATAAAGACAACGACGTGACGGCGGCCATCAATCAGTGGGAATGGATATATTCTGTCGACAAAGATTATCCGGGACTCATCGATAGACTTGAATCGGCCCTTCGCGACGAAAAAGTAGAGATGAACTTTCGCGGCACGGGGTCACGCAACTTCAACGTGACCTACGACCGTAATACCACGACGGATCAGGTACGCGACGCGATCAACATACTCGAAAAGGCCTATCGCGAAACGGGCCGAACGCTGGGCGGTATTTATCCACCCACGCCAATCCAGGTCTCCCTGTACACCTTGAAGGGTTTCTCGGACTCGACGCAGGCCGGTGAGCACATTGCCGCGCTCTATGATGGAACAAAAATTCGATGCCCGGTCATGGACGCGGATGGGAACCCCATCTCGCATGATGTGCTACGTGAACGACTGGCGCACGAGTATGTCCATGTAATCGTAAGCCACGTCGCAAAAAAAAATATACCGTGGTGGTTCAATGAAGGTCTGGCCGAAACGCTGTCAACCACCATTTCCAAGCGCGAAAAACAGATTCTGGCAGAAGCCTATGCCGGGCGGAGGCTTTTTGATCTCGAAACAATCTCGCCGCCCGATACGCTCAATCAGCTGGACGCAGAGCAACTTGAGTTGGCCTACGCGCAGTCCCACGTCACGGTCGATTTTCTGTATCGCAAATACGGCGCGAACAATATTAGACAAATGCTTGAGTCGCTGGGAGAGGGCATGAGCGCGGAAGATTCCTTACGCGAGGCCTACCACATGTCGTATTCTATTCTTGAATCCCAATCCCACTCCTTCATGACGCGCCTTTAGGAGCGAAAATGAAATCTTTTCTCATGAACGCCAGTAAACGCTGTCGGTTCATTATGGTGCTTATCGCGCTGGGTTCCATTCTTTCGCCGGATGCTCACGCGGAGGAACTGGCGACCATTTCGGGTCAAGTTGTCGATTCCTCACTGAGTCCGGTGTCCGGCGCACAGATTTTCATGGAACCCGGATTAACCCATTCAATTCTGATGGTCACGGCCGACACCAATGGTCGCTTTGAAGTCACCAATGTGCCTTCAGAGCGCGTCGGCATATTCGCCTATGCCGAGGGATTCGCCTTCAACGGAAAGAGTATATGGCTTGGCAACGGCGATGCGAACACCGGGCATACCATCGTGCTTCCGAAAGCGGGTCAACTACGCGGGCGCGTCACCACGAACAAGAAGAAAGCCGTCGCCAAGGCTCACGTGATTCGAGTTCTCCTTCAGAATGCGAAAGTGAGTATTCCCTTCACCAAGATTCGTCGCTTTGGCTTCCAAGTTCCTGTGAGTGATGAAAACGGTGGTTTCGTGGTGAATCGCCTTCCGGAGAATGAAACGGTCGCCGTCAAGATTGCGCATTTCCAATTCGCGCACGAGGTCCTCCCTGGAATACCTGTTGGATCGGATAGCGCGCACGTCAAGATGTCCCCCGGTGTGTTGACTTCCGGCACGGTGCTGTCGCGGGGTCGAAATTTGCCCGTCCCGAACGCACCGATATTGTTCAAGAACCCCGATCCCCTGATTGGCGCAACGATAGGCCGGGCCGACAGCACCGGTGTCTATACCATACGCTTGAAACCGGGCGTGTATGTTTATGAATCAACCGGAACGTCATTTACCAGCGTTACCAAACGCCGGATCGTCGTTACAGGCGAAACGCGGACGCAGCAGATTGACCTGATTGTTGCGGCAACGGCTACGATTCACGGAAAAGTACTCGATGCGGTCTCTGGCCTTGGAATACCTGGCGCAAAGCTCCTTTTAAGCACCGAGGGTCGATCGAACGCGGTCGAATTTACTGACAGCAATGGTGTATACACCTTTACGGTACCTGAAGGATCGAATTCGGTGATCCTTAAGCAGGCAGCGGGCTACCTGCCTCCCTCTCCGCCGGGATTCAGCATGTCGGTGTCGCCTTACGCCGATGTAGAAGCGGATCCATTCTGGCTCAAAGCGATTCCAAGGTATTCGCTCGAAGTGATCGATGAGGCCAAAGAGCCCTTAGAAGGCGCCACGATTCTCATGTTGCGCCCACAGCAGATAGGCTGGCACGTTACCGATTCCGATGGGCTCGTCGATATCGCCATATCTTCATTACCCGAGGACGGCATCGTGATGGGTTTTGCGGATGCCCCGACAACATCGATGAGCGCGCTTTTCTCGATTGACGGTTCACGAGCGAAAGATGCCATCGTACAGCTGACTCCAACGCGTTCGATACGCGGCCAGGTTCTTGATGAAAACGGCAAGGGCCTCGAAGGCTGGGCGGTCAGCTGCGACGTGAGTCATCCCGATGGGTCAGCGGTAAATCTTTGGCAGACGGTCACCAACAGTCTAGGCGAATTCACTTATCCGAGCGTCATTGAGGGCCTCGCCTTACGCTACACGGCGAGACCACTTGAAATTCACGAAGCGATCACTCCCTCTCCCGCGCTGTACACCGTAAACGCCAGTCAACCCGCTGTACTTCCTGCACTCGTAATTCCGGGAGGCTTGTCAGGCACCTCGCTCCAGGGAAAATCGTTCCGCTGGAAATCCATGAAACGATTCGCCGGAAACGAGAAGGTTCCGAACTCGGGCACGGGTGGCTCAATCGTCGTTACCAGCAACGCGCAGAACGCACCGATGATTCTGGACAGTCTGGAATCCATGCAGCAAAAATTATCGAATAGTGACCTGCGTTTCTGTCTGGTCGTGTCCGAACCCACTCAACTCGAAAGCGATTCCGTTGCCTTGTACGCGGGCACCCCTCCGGCTTCGGCGCAATCGTATCTCCTATCCACTGAGGGTAAAGTCGTTGCGGAAACAGTTGGTATTCCTACCTTCGGCTTGATTCGGGACCACCTGGGGAATTGACATGAAGGCTTCCATACTATCGTATGTGCTGGTGGTGCTGGCAACCTTCAGTGCGCACGGGGCCACTTTGCAAGGGCTGGTCGTTGATTACAAGAACGACCCCGTTGCAGCCGCCAAGGTCTGGGTGAGCCACGACCGCCAGGTGTACATGACTTCGACCGATGCCGACGGAAAGTTTTCGATAAGCGATCTGGCACCGGGCAAGGTCGAAGTGGTGGCCATGCGCGATGGACATTCGCTCGGCGGCAAAGAAGGTCAGTTACTGGGCGACGACTTCGTGACCATCAGCCTCGACAAGGCCAAGGATCTTTCGCTGCGCATTATCGACGGGCGCTATGAACCCATCGAAGGCGCACGACTGAAATCGTTATTCATTAACGAAGCGTTCACCGTAAACGTCGAAGATCTCGTCGCCCACGGCTTCCCCTCCATTCGAAGCGACGAAAAAGGTATCATGCTTATTCCCAACATGCCGCGATTCGGGTATACCAGCATCGCGGTCTCCCATGCCGCCTACGCTGAAAGCGCACTCCCCCCATTCCCCATTGGCTCCGAGGTTGACCTCATCATGAATCCGGGCATCAAGATTCGGGGGCGCATCTTCAACAGCGAGGGAAAAGGGGTGCCACGTGCGCGCGTTTCCGTGTTCAAAATCAGCCAGGGACAACAACTCCGGTTCAGCGAAGTGCTCAGCGACGCGGAGGGATTCTATACGATGAACGTGCCCCCTGCCGAGTATTACATTGTGGCGCGCCATCACGACTACGCGATAGCCGATCCGCTCATGCGACGTATCCGCGCGGGTAGCGATGATGTCATTGCCGAGATCACGCTTCCCGATGCCCATTTCATTGAAGGTCGCATGGTGATGGAAGGCACTGGCGATGCCGTGGCGATGACCACAATCGCGTATCGTGATGCCAGTGGTGTGGTCTTTGCTGAAACCATGAGTGACCGCGATGGTCGATTTACATTAACGGTCGCGTCCGGCGTGGGAAGCCTCGAAGTTACGCCTCCAAAGCGCATGATGACGGTCGCGCATCACACGATTCCCTTAGACATCGGAAACAAGAAGACCATATCGATAAACGACATTCTGCTCAAACCGTTGCCTGCCGTGACCGGTATCGTATTCGACAATAAGGGAGAACCCGTCCCGAATGCACAGGTGCGCACCCTCAATACGCGGCCTTCCATTCTCACCTGGACCAATGAGCACGGCGAGTATTACATTCAGATTGAAAAATCGACCGACGAGGCCTTTCTTCATCTCTACGCCGAGCACCCCATTCGTTTCCAGCGAACAGATGTCAGGGTTGACCTCAATACGCTGGAGGGACACGACCTGAAACTGCGTTCCTTTCGCCCGAAGCTTCAGTTTATGCCCGAGCTGGCCCGAAATAATCTTTCGATGATGCTGAACGAGCCGGCCCCGGAATGGTCGTGCGAGGAGTGGTTCAACCTGCCAGCCGATCAGGAATTCTTGTCGCTCGCCAGTCTCAAAGGCAAAACGGTCGTGCTGACCTTCTGGGCGGGATTCGATCTGACCGGTAACTCGGAGGCACAACTGGATGAACTGAAATACTTGTACAGCATATTCAAGGATAACCCGAAAATTCAGTTCGTGGCGATACACGATGCCAGCCTGAAACCCTACGAAATCGATCTCGTTGTGCGCAAATGGGAAATACCCTTCCCGGTGGGTTGCGACGTGGAAAGTTTCGAGAGCTTTAGCACTTACAATGTCAATCAGATTCCCCAGACCGTCATTATTGACCCCGCCGGCATTCTTAAGTACTACGAAGTCCAGGGACGTCTGCACACGCTCATCAAGGCGATGTTACGGTCTCGTTAAGGCCGCCTATAACGGGTGCGCATGAATGGTTTGCCCCGACCGCTGAAAACAGGTATCGTACAACCAACTACGCGTGACGACGAAGGAGTCTCCCCCATGGTTCAGCGTATTGCCACACTAATTCTTTCTCTTTTCCTGGTGGTCGCGATTCTGGCGGTGCCCCCCGCTCACGCCGCGCCCCACCCGATGGATCCGCTCTCAAACGATGAGATCGAGGACGCACTCCAGCTTCTTGTTCAGTCCGGGAATTTGCAAAGCGACTCACGTATGGCGTATATGCGGCTCTATGATATGGACAAAGCCGATGTGCTTGCGTGGAAACCGGGTGCCCCCATCACACGCACTGTAGAAACCTTCGTCAGTCAATCAAACGGTTTCTTCAAAGCACGGATATCGTTGGACACGAAATCATTATTGTCCTGGGAAGCGGTCGATTCAGGGCAGGCACCGCTCACCGGATCGGATTTCATGCAGACGATGGCGATACTCAACAACAGCAAGCCGTGGAAAGACGCATTGGCCAAGCGAGGCTTGAAGGAACCCAAAAAGGTGATCGCCGTGACTTTCTCGGTCGGTTACTTCGGCGATCCGGCTCAGAAAAATCAGCGGCTCAATCGCGTCGGGGCCTATTATCCTGCGGACGTCGAGAATCTATGGGGCCGTCCAATCGGGGGCTTGTCGGCACTGGTTGATGTCAAAGGCAAAAAAGTTATCGAGGTGATCGATACTGGCGTGGTGCCCATATCGACCGGCTCGGTTGAGTACAGCAACAAAGCCGTCGGCACACAGAGCGATCCGGTCAATCGAATTTCATATTCGCAACCCGGCGGCGCATCCTACACCATCAACGACCACATGCTTAAATGGCAGAAATGGGAAATGCATTATCGCATCGATCCGCAGGTCGGCATGGTACTTTCAAACATAACCTACGACGATCGCTCCGTACTCTACCAGGCATCTGTATCCGAACTTTTCGTGCCCTACATGGACCCCAGCCCGGGATGGTACTCACGCACGTTTATCGACGCGGGCGAATTCGGACTCGGCAATACACTGACACCGATCATTCGAGGCGCCGAATGTCCCGAAAATTCAACGCTACTCAGCGCAACACTCGCCGGAATCAATGGCAAGCCGCAGACATTCCAAAATGTCATCGCTATTTTCGAGCGGTATACCGGCGATCCCGCGTGGCGTCATGCCGATCCCATCGTGCGCACCATGGAGACGCGCGCCGATCAGGAATTCGTCGTGCGGACCATCGCTACCGTCGGGAACTATGACTACATTTTCGATTGGGTATTCAACCAGAACGGAACGATTCATGTGAAGACCGGCGCGACCGGGATCGTCTCGTCCAAGGCCGTATCAAGTCGCACCGCCCGGGAAGCCGGACGCTCCGAGGAAACTCGCTACGGCCGCTTCGTCGATGAGCACATCATCGCCGTCAATCATGACCACTATGTCGTCTATCGACTCGACTTCGATGTGGACGGAACGACGAACGACTTCGTCAAAGATGTAATCACACCAGTGAAATTCCCCCCCGAACATCCCCGGCGTTCCGGTTGGGAAGTTATTACGCAGATTGCTCAGACCGAACAGGATGTCAAGTTGCGCGTAAACTTCGAGAAACCCTCCGTGTGGCGCATCCGAAGTTCTGAACGGAAAAATTCCTGGGGCTATCCCACCAGTTTTATGATTAAACCCGGATCGCCACACATATCGCTACAGCCCGACGATGACTGGCCGCAAAAACGCGCCGGATTCTCCAAATACACGATGTGGTTGACGGCCTACGACCGCGACGAATTGTACGCAGCCGGTGCGTTCCCCAATCAGAGCGACGGGCGAGGTGGCCTGAGCAATTGGGTCAAGGCGAATCGTGACGTGCGCGATGCCGACGTCGTGGTCTGGTATACACTGGGATTTCATCACGTTGTACACGCCGAGGATTGGCCCATCATGCCCGTCGAATGGTTCAGTTTCTGTATCAAACCCTTTGACTTTATGGACGAAAATCCCGTAATGAACATTCCAGGCCCCGAGTAAACCATGAAAATACACTATGCTTCTTTTGCCCTAATCGCCCTGACATTGCTGTTTCCGCGTGACAGCACCGCTGCGGACAGACCACCAATCACCTCGATTGCCTTTGGCTCCTGCGCCAACCAGAACGAGCCGCAACCGGTGCTCGATCACGTCAGTGCGCGCAAACCCGATCTGTTCATCTACCTCGGGGATAATATTTACGGCGACACCCTCGACATGGACGAGCTGCGCGCGAAATACGAGGTGCTCGCCCAACGTCCAGAATTCAAACGGCTCAAAGCCTCGACCAAAATCATCGCGACTTGGGACGACCACGACTTCGGCGCGGATGACTCGGGTAGACGGTATCGCAAGAAAGAAGAATCCAAAGAAATATTTCTGGAGTTCTTTGAAGAACCCAGGGACTCGCCAAGAAGACAACATGAAGGGGTATATACCGCTTACGAATACGGGCCCAAAAACAAGCGCGTACAAGTCATTCTTCTTGACCTCAGAACCTTTCGATCCGATCTGAAGCGACGAGGCACGCGCCCCGAACGCGATCATGCTGGACCCTATGTACCCAACACCGATGCCGACGCGACGCTTATGGGTGAAGAGCAATGGAAATGGCTCAAGAAACAATTGAAGCGAAAAGCATCCATACGTCTCATCGGATCCAGCGTTCAATTCGCGGCGGAATTTCATGGCTGGGAGGCCTGGGCGAATTTTCCGAACGAGCGCAGGCGCTTCATCGATTTGGTGGATTCAACCGAAGCCGACGGCGTGATTGTGTTGAGCGGCGACATGCACTACGGTGAGTTGTCCGTCATGACGAACGATGTCCCCTATCCCCTCTACGATTTCACCAGCAGCGGCATCAACCGGGTCTGGGAACATGCCATGGAGAATATTCATCGCCTGCGGGAAACGGAATATCGGCCCCATGTTGGCTGGATAGACATTCGCTGGGACGAGGACCCGGAGATACGGTTTCGACTTCAGGTGGAAAACGGCGAAATCGGTCTTGAACACCGGATATTATTGAGCGAAATCAGCCGTAAATAGCGAAAACACCCCTTGTTTATTATGGTCTAGAGGAAACTGGCTTTACTTTCGAATTTTTTGTTAACATATAAACTAGATCATTCAACGATGTGAGTCCAATCATAAAAAGTGGACTCGCGGACTACACAACGGCCCACTCACAGTCGGGCCGAAACACGAAACAGGAGGCACCATGGCTGACGCAGCAAAAGAATATTCATCCGCGAAAGAATTTTTTGATGGATTACAGGAAGGCATTGATCTCGAAAAAGTTAAAGGCATTAACGCGACATATCAATGGGATATTGACGGTGTTGGAAAATGGTTCGCCAAAATTTCCGATGATGCCGTTGAAGTCAGTGAAGGGGATGCCGATTCTGCTGACATCACAATTACCGTCGCTGAGAGTGATTGGCTCGACATTGTAAGCGGTAAGCTGAACGGCCAGATGGCTTTCCTTACCGGAAAACTGAAAATTCAAGGCGACATGTCCCTCGCCATGAAACTGCAAAGCCTCACAGGCTGAACATGACACTCTTTCGTCGCGCGGGAATTGAGATGACTCTCGGTTCCCGCGCTTCGTTTTTCATCGCGCTGACGCTGCTCGCACTGATCGATTCCGGGTGCAAACAGCAATCGTCTGTCTCCACTCAGGAACTCGCTTGGAAAACATTCGACGGCTATGTTCAACAGGGCACGTTGTATACCACGAAGGACGACCAGCCGCCCGCCTTCATCCTCGTCCATGAAATAGGTGGTTCCCGGAAAAATTGGGATACCTTCGCACAGCACGCCCAACAACAAGGTTTCATGTGCCTGGCCTTCGATTTACGTGGGCATGGCGACAGCGTTACGAAAGGTTCCGAGAAGATCCCCTTTCAACAGTTCGACGCCAGCGATTGGATGCGCGTCACCGATGACCTTGTCCTGGCCAAGCAACATCTGCTCGATTCCGGAGCCGATCCGGACAATATTTTCATTGTGGGCGCGAGCATCGGCGGAAATCTGGCCATTCACTACGGCGTTGCCGACTCGCAGATACAGGCGGTGATCGCATTGTCGCCCGGTCTCTCGTACAAAGGCATCGGAATCGAGTCGACGGTCAAAAAGAATCGACGTCTGCCCCTGCTGCTCGTGGCTGCCGAAGGAGACACCTACTCCGCATCATCCGCCAGGACGCTGACCGACTCCTCCCCCTCCTACGCCGAACGGCGCACCTATCTGGGCTCCTCACACGGCACCGCTCTCCTCATCGGCAACGCTCAAATCGGCCCGAATATACTCGAATGGATAAAGCCGATTCTTAAATAATAGGTGGATTCGCTTGACGCATTTCGAGATTGAAAGTATACTTGGTT
>JAYGCN010000234.1:0-5843 GCA_046583315.1 Candidatus Hydrogenedentota bacterium | reverse complement strand
GATAACGTGTGTGGGAAACATCTCGACGGAGCGTGTGGAGAATGCCAACACGAATCTGACCGATCGCACGAATGCTCCTCAGTCCGAGGTGATCTCGTCGATGGATTCTTTCGTTTTGGAGTTCGAGGCCAGCACAATATTGCGAGCGGGTCAGGAAGTTGATCTGGTTCAGAAGGCCAATGAAATTCTGAAACTCAAGTTGGTGGTAATTGATTATTAAGCCTGCTTGAAGTGATCTAAGACCAGGTCTTGAATGGCTTGCATGTGGTCGCCGAGGTGGAGATTTTGGTTGGTGAGGTATTTTACGGGGTTGTGCTTGATGTAGTCGGATTCCAAGTCGGGCACGGAGAGGATGGCCTTGGTGTTGAGGTGGGTGTCGTCGCCGCGAAGCTGGACCATGCCGTGTTTTTCGAGCCAGTTGAGTGAGAGCCTCACGGATTCGTCGAGATCTTTGTCGTCTTCCTCGTCCCACCAGGGGTGTGTGGAGGTCTCACGGATGGCGCGAACCCAGGATTGCATGGTCTCCAGCGAAATCGTTTCGGCGAGATGGTGCAACGCGGTCGTGTAGAGCAGGGCCGCGATGACCTGTACGACGGAGATCTCCAGTAGTCCGGCCAACACTTCCACGAGATGAAAATCGAAGTCGCGTTGTTCTTCTCGGGTGGCTTTGGGGTCGAGGAATTGCTCGGGGCCGTAGATGGTAGAGGTCTGGTTGCGCACGGGGTTGTAATTTCGGGACACGGGAACGGCACCGAATTTTTGGTCTTTTTTCTTGCGTTGTATCATGGCGAGGAAGAAGGAGAGACCGCCGGGTTCCTGGACGTTGTCGCGGTATTCCATCATCAGGCCGGAGCGCGATCGGGTACGTCCGGGAAACATGATGAAACTTTCTCCGTTGGCGAGTAAATCGAGAAAAATCTTCATTTGCCCGAGGGAGACCTTGTCGCGATTGATGCCGTGGACGCCCACGTAGGTGATAAATTCATCGGCGTCGAAGAAGCGTGATTTGAGTGGCGTGCCGATAAAGAAATCATCGCGGGCCATGGCGTGGAGTTTTACGTCTCCGTGGGTTTCCAGATAGGCGCCCCGAAATAGATGAAAGGGATCGCCGAATTTAATGTGATTGCCGTAAAAGATCGCAGCGTGGTAGCGGGGGATGTTTTCGCCGCCACGGTATCGGTAGTAACGGTTCCAACCGGTGAATTGGCCGCAGACGTACTGGATGTCGTCGAAATTGCCGCTGGCGTCGGGCGCGGTTGCCACGCCGAGCTTGAAGAACAAGTATCGTGTGAGGATTCGGAATATGAAGAACCAGGCGGTAATTGCTCTCATAGGGTTCGTATTGTACCGATTCAAGAATTTTTCGGCAAGGTTAGGCGTGGAATTGCGGGGGCGTTGGAAACAAAAAAAGCAGTCAAGGCGTGCCTTGACTGCTTTGAGGATTTGAAGGTGTTCGAAGAATCAACCTTCGCCGGGGGATTTATCCAACTTGTCGAGTTTGCCTTCGACTTCTTTGAATTCTTCGGCGGTGTCCAGCGGGTCTTTGTTCTCTTCGATGGTGGGCCAGTCTGGCGAGAGCTCGGCATTGAGCGCCGTGTAGCTTTCCCATTTTTCCGGGACTTCTTCTTCCGGGAAAATGGCTGTTACGGGACATTCGTCCACGCATACGCCGCAGTCGATGCATTCATCGGGATCGATGACGAGCATATTGGCGCCTTCTTTAAAGCATGCAACCGGACATACGCTAACGCAGTCGGTGTATTTACATTTGATACAGGGTTCGCATACTACGAATGTCATTGAAGTATTCTCCTCATGTCGAATCCGATGCGGCCTGGCGTGTCGGATAGATAAAATTCACTCAGAGCAGTATTTTTCCTGTCTGAACCACGGGAAGTCTAACAATCCGACAAACTGGATTCAAGCCGACCCGATTTAGGCATGGGTGAGTGCAATTGAATTCTGGAGATTGTCAAGAAATTGTACACTCTTTGATCGCACAATAGGCATGTTTCGCAGTAAAATTATTTAGGGAGGAGCGTGCTGAAATCTTTTCTTGTCAGCGTGTAAGCAGATGGCTTCGCCGTTCGTCTTACATTGAGACATTCGACTCTTGGGGAGTTGGGTTTGCGATATGGGTATCGTTTAGGGGAGTGCAATGAGTGTTGAGCGAATCACAACCGAATCACCGTTACAACGAATGTGGTATGTCTGGTTCAAGGGTTACCAGATTGAACTTGCTCGCAAAGTTCCCAAGCAGGGTATGGGCGGCTCGATCAGCTACAAGACGCGTTGGGTGTTGAAGAAAAAGTAAGTCTATCAGTGAATCAATGACAGCTCAGTTTTCTTCGATGTTCGAATCTTGATCGATGGGCCGTTTTTTGGTAGGATATCGGGCTGATTCGCTGGTGCGTACTTTGATGGGTATCTTTGCGCCGGCGACTGATTGGAAGCATGTCATGGCGGATACCCTCCCAAGAGCGCCTGAAATCCACAAGGAACTAGAATTATGGCTCGTCATACCGGACCCAAGCACAAGCTTTGCCGTCGTCTCGGTGAATGTATCTGGAGCAACCCGAGTTGCCCAAGCGTGAAACGTCCGACCCCTCCGGGTCAGCATGGCGCGAATCAGCGTCGCAAGAAGTCTGTTTATGGAACGCAGCTGTTGCAAAAGCAGAAGTTGAAAATGCATTACGGATTGATGGAAAAACAGTTGCGTCGCGTATTTGCCAAGGCCAAGAAGATGGGCGGCGTTACGGATGCGAACTTGATGGCACTTCTTGAAGCGCGTCTGGATTGCGTGGTGTATCGTCTTGGTTTCGCAAATTCGATCCCGGCTGCGCGTCAGCTCGTTTCTCATTGCCACATCATGGTGAATGGAAAGCGCGTCAACATTCCGTCGTATCATGTATCCGTTGGTGATGCGATTAGTATCCGCGAGAAAAGCCGCAAGATTCCGATGGTTGCGAACGGTGCGGAGAGTCCTCACACCTTCATTCCTGAGTATCTGGATCGCCCGTCTGATTCTTTTGAAGGCAAGTTGACTGCGACGCCGTTGCGGGATACGATTCCTTTCAAGGTTGATACGCAGGCTGTGATCGGTTTCTACTCCCGGTAGATTTATTTCGATTGTTTTTATTTTGCGCGGACCGTACCCTTTTACGGTCCGCGTTTTTCGTTATTGGTGTTGAGGGTATTTAGCGTTTTATGGCGAATTTGATTCCAGAGCTGAAGGTCATCGACGACATTCTTGCGTTGCCGAAGAATAAGCAGCGAAATGGTGTTGAGGTGGTCGGCCCGTGGGCATCGGGTAAAGCGCTGGTCGCGCTGCAGTTGGCAGAGCAACGGCAATCGTCGATGGTTTATCTTACGCACGGCCGTATTGAGTCGGAGGATGCTTACGAGGATCTGATTACTTTTGCAACGACGCTGGATTGCATCCAACTCCCGGCATGGGAGGTTTTGCCGACGGATACGATGAATCCTACGGATGACATTGTGGCGGAACGCATGAACGGGCTCAACGCCTTGCTCAAGGCTCAGGCCACTGATACCCCTGTCGCGCTCTCGGTGTCTGTGCGCTCGCTTTTGCAGCAGGTAATCAACCGGAAACACTTGCAGTCGGACACGATTGACATTCATGTGGGTGAAGAATATGACCTCGAAACGCTTGCAAAAGAGTTCACGAACCTCGGTTATTCCCGTGAATTGATGGTGGAAGAGCGCGGTGATTTCTCGATCCGTGGCGGCATATTGGATATTTTTCCCATTTCGGCGGAGATGCCGTGTCGCGCGGAATTTTTTGGGGATGAGGTTGAGTCGATTCGTCATTTTGAGCCGGAGACGCAGCGCAGTATTGAAGCGACCGAGGTGATCCATGTGTTGCCGCGTTCGGAGAAGGCTGTGCTCGCGAAACAGGCGGGCAACCTTTCGGTGATCAGTGACTATTTGTCGGACGATCTGATTTTGGCGATTGATGAGCCCGTGGCGGTGATGAGGGAGATTGAGGCCATCGAGGAGCAGTTCGCGGGATCGCCGTTTATGGCCACGTTTGAGCAGGTGCTGAAGAAACTGAAACTGGGCATGCGGTTGTCTCTTGCGCAGGTGGCTCATGACGCGGAACCCGGGGCGACGCGCTTCAAGGTGCCGATGTTATCGATGACGGGGTGGTCGGGGAAAACCGATGGCTTCTGGGAGCAGCTTAAAGAGTGGGACGTTGATGGGTATTCGGTTCGGTTGCTCTGCAACAACTCGGGTGAGCGGCGACGTCTGATGGAATTGGTGCGCGAACATGGGTATCGTCCTGGGCGCGGTGATTTTGACCTGACGATTGCGATTGGCCGACTCAAGGAAGGGTTTTCTTCGACGCAGGACAAACTCGCCGTGCTTAGTGAACGCGAAATGTTTGGTCGGCATTATGTGCGCAGACGTCGGCGTCGTTTTCAGGCGGGTGCGTCGATCACGCAGTTCAGCGATGTGACGCCGGGCGATTATGTCGTGCACATCGAGCACGGAATTGGACGCTATCTGGGGTTGCGGAATTTTACGGGCAAACCGAACGACTTTATGGCGATTCAGTACGGCGGTAATGATGTTGTGTATGTACCCGTAACGCATATTGATCAGATTCAGAAGTATATCGGTAGTGGTGGGGCGGTACCGAAGATGGATCGCATTGGTGGGGCGTCCTGGAACAAGAAGAAAAATAAGGTGAAGAAGGCGGTACGCGACATGACGGAGGAGCTGTTAAAGCTCTATGCGCGTCGTGAATCGCACGAAGGGGAGGCCTTTGGTCCGGACACGCATTGGCAGCAGGAATTTGAGGAAGCTTTTGAGTACGACGAGACGCCGGACCAGTTGGTGGCCATCAAGGAGATCAAGAAGGATATGGAGTCTCCGAAGCCGATGGAGCGGCTGTTGTGTGGAGACGTGGGTTTCGGGAAAACGGAGGTGGCGATTCGCGCGGCATTCAAGGCGGTCATGGGCGGTAAACAGGTGGCGATTCTGGTTCCGACGACCATTCTTGCTGAGCAGCATTACAAGACCTTTACGGAACGCTTCGCGGATTATCCGGTGAAGGTGGAGATGCTCAGTCGTTTTCGTTCACCTGCGGAAATCCGCACGATTATTCATGCGATGCGCGATGGGGAAGTGGATGTCGTGGTGGGTACGCATCGGCTTACGTCGGGCGACGTGCAGTTTAAGGATTTGGGGCTGGTCATTCTCGATGAGGAACAACGTTTCGGGGTGAAGCATAAGGAACGGCTCAAGAAATTGCGCATCGATGTGGATGTGTTGACGCTGACGGCGACGCCGATTCCGCGCACACTTCATTTATCGATGTCGGGTCTGCGCGACATGAGCGTGATCAACACCGCGCCGAATGATCGGCTGCCCATTCACACGTGTATCGAAGTATTTGACGAGCAACTCATTACCGAAGCGATCACGCGTGAACTGGGGCGTGAGGGGCAGACGTTTTATTTGCACAATCGCGTGGCGAGTATTGACCGGGTTGCGGCGATGATCAAAAAACTTGTGCCGAAGGCGCGGGTGCGTATCGGACATGGACAGATGAAGGAGAGTGAGCTGGAAGAAGTGATGGCGGCGTTTGTGCGGCATGAATTTGATGTGCTGGTGTGTACGACGATTATCGGTTCGGGGCTGGACATTCCCAATGTGAATACGATTATTGTGGATCGGGCGGATACATTCGGGTTGGCGGAGTTGTATCAGATTCGCGGGCGGGTGGGGCGGTATAAACATCGGGCCTTTGCGTATTTGTTGATACCGGGTGATCGCGCGTTGACCGAGGAGGCGCAACAGCGGCTGAAGGCGCTCGA
>JAYGCN010000160.1:0-3464 GCA_046583315.1 Candidatus Hydrogenedentota bacterium | reverse complement strand
GTTTCCGGTGCTTGTTTGCCGACTACAGCATAGCTTTCCAGGACCATAAAGTTCAATCCCGATGCGCAGGGTACTGCCGTACGGTATATTGTTCGTGCCTAACTAACCGACCGCCAGGTCTCCTTCCCGAAATCGGTGGTCGGGAATCTATGATCGTTTTGGGATTAGTCCCTGGGATTCCATTAGGCCCAGGAGGGTTTCGGGGTAGTGCTCGTATTGGGATGGGATTTTGTTTTGTTTGGATGGCCGTGGATTGGGGGTTGTTGGGCCTTCTGCGGGGGACGGCTCGGATTCGGGTTTGTGCCAGGTGCGGGGTAGTTTGAAGTGATCTATGATGCGGTGCGGAACAGTTTGTGGAACGTTTTGAAGTTGCATTACTGGGATGAGTTAGTGAAGGCGAGGCATTCTGCCCGATCTAGTTTGAGTGATAGTCGAAATAGCGGCATGGAAGAGCTCTGCGAAAAAATGTGGCTTGAATTCTTCAAAGAACCGCTTGATACGCTATCAGACGACTGGGATTCCGTCCTTAAGCAGTTACGGGCGAACTTTTTTAAGTACGAATGGTATGAAGTTTATGACTTCGTCGAATTTATGGCTCAAAGCAATTCGGTTGAATACAATGAGATAAGGGGAGCGGTTCGCTCAGCCTGCAACACCGTGCTAGAGCGAGAAGTGTCCGCATATCGATTTGTTGATAGTGAGATTGCTCCAATAACTGATGAGGTGGAGATTGAGTCGATCGAGCAGGCAATAGAGGATTCTAAAGAGTTGGTTTCGCAGCATTTGAAGAAGGCATTAGGGTTGTAGTCTGATCGTTCGAATCCTGATTATCCGAATTCGATTAAGGAATCTATTTCGGCTGTGGAGTGTCTGGTGGGGCGGGTGACAGGCGAGGAGAAGGGGACACTCGGTCAGTTATTGAAGAAGCTCGAGGAGGATATTGACCTGCACCCCGCACTGAAAGAGGCGTTTAGTAGTTTGTATGGTTATACGTCCGACGAAGGCGGGATTCGACATAGCGCTACGGATGGCAAGGTGATCGATTTTGATGATGCGAAGTTTATGTTAGTGACGTGTACAGCGTTTGTGAATTACGTGCGGGGTAAGTTGAATTGGGCGGAGTGAGATTGCCACGTCGACGTAGGGACGTCTCCTCGCAATGACGGGCCTGCTGGTCGGTATGTTGGGGTGCTTCTTCGTGCTCTCTGTGTTCTTCGTGTGAATGGTTTTTTAGTGCATTACGTCGGGTCTCGGCGGGCCATCGTAGGGTTTGGCGCGGGAGCCGAATTCTGTTTCTTCGAGGATGGTTAGGTGGTTTTTGTCTTTGGTTGTGGGTGGTTTTATCATGCCGTAGTAGCGGCCCATCCAGTAGTCTTCGAGCCAGCTGACGGGTGGGGTGATGCCGCGTGCGTTGTTGCCGCCGTCGAGTTGCATGGCGGAGTGTCCGCCCCAGCCGGAGACGTGGTTGCGGGGTGAGATGGCTTTGGTGCCGCCCATATATGGGGTGTAGCCGGGTTCGGTGTGGAGGTCGGCGCGGTGTGAGTTTTGATAGGTGTGGGTGGTGGAGTCGAGGGGGGATTCGCGCAGGGATTGGGTGGCTTGGGCGACCTCACAATCGTTTCCGGTGAGGGCGCCGTAGACGAAGTTGAAGAAGGGGACTTTTTGCATGCGCATGACTTCCCAGTGGCGTTCGAGGGAGCGCAGGTAGATGGAGCGGAGGGCGGGGTCTTTGGTGTAGGTGATGAGGGGATGCAGTGCGCGGAAGGCGAGTTCGTCGTCCCAGGGCACGACGGATTCGGGGGGGAAGGTGTGTTTTTGGCGCACGGTGTATTTGTGATAGCCCCAGTCGAGGAGTTGTTGGAGTCCGTCGGCGAATTTCTGGTCGCCGGTGAGGGCGTGGGCGGTGGTGACATACATTTGGGCTTCCATGCCGTTGAGGCCGGCGGATTCGGCACCGTAGGGGGTGAGCAGGTATTCGGGACTCCATTGTCCCCAGCGGGTGGGTTGGCCGTCCATGTCGCGCAGGACCCAGCCGTTGTCGATGATGTGGCTGGCGATGTTGCCGAGATGTTTGGCGGCGCGTTTCTTTTCGGCTGGGTTGGCGACGAGGTCGTGGAAGAGGGCGAGGGAATAGTAGTGGGCGTTGACTTCGTCGGAGGAGGTATCGCCTTTCCAGAGCCAGTTGCCGTCTTCGGTTTCGTACCATTTGGCGGGCAATCCGCCGGAGCCGCGTGTGCCGCGAGAACCTTTGCCGGCGGGGATGGACCAGATGGAGCGTGCGATGAAGCCGTCTTTGGGGGTGATGTCATCGAGCCAGATCATGCCTTTGAAGACTTCGAGGGCTTCGGCGCGGTCGGCGGGGTCTTGGGTGACGGCGTATTTGAAGGACATGGCGGCGAGGTAGTGGGCAGAGTGGCCGCCGTCGTTGTCGGAGATTTCGCGGTACCATTCCTGGTCGCCGTCGTACCACCAGAGTTTGTGTACGGTGCCGAGTCGTTTGACGCCCCATGCGTCGATTTGGCCTTGATAGTAGTCGGATTTCTTGCGCAGGGTGTAGGGTTCGTAGCGGATGATGCCGAGTCCGGCGTTGGTGGCGATGTAGACGGAGTCTCCGAGTACGGTGATGTCGTTGACGTGGTCGTCGGGCAACCACATTTTGCCGTTGAAGTAGTGGTAGTCGTCGCCGACTTTGCGGATTGCACCGCGGGATGTGCCGATCCAGAGGTCGGTGCCGGAACCTTTGGCGAGGGTGGTCGCATCTTCGTAGGGCAGGCCTACGGAGCCGTCGAGGGTGGTCAATGCCATGCCGCGGAGTTGGGATACGCCGCGATCGGTGGCGGTGTAGAGACTGTTGCCGATGGAGACCATGTCGCGGAGGTCGCGTGAGGGCAGGGTGCCCCAGTCGACGGGATTGCTGACGAATGTTTTGTCGTCGATGAGCGCGAGGCCACGGTCGCGCATGAGGTAGAGAGTCTCGCTGTAGGAGGCGATCTTTTTGATGGGGCCGATGCGTATGGGGTCGGCGATGAGTTGGGTGCCGTCGGCCATGAGCAGGGTGGTGTCGGTGGAGAGCCAGCCGTCGCGAGGTTTGATGTTGCGGCGATCACCATCTTGCGCATATTCAATGATTTCATCGCGAGTGGCGTAGTAGAGCTGGTCGTTGTGGGCACAGATATCGGCGACCTCATGGACCAATATAGAAGAAACCCGTTTTTTGCCGTCGTGTTGGTTAAGCGTGCCATTTTGGGTGTGGTAGTAGAGGCCGCTCCGATCGCCGAGGTTATCGAAGCCTTTGATAAAGGTGACAGGGGGATTGGAATCGATGAATGGAACGAGCGTGTCTTTCTCGATTTTGTATACACCGCCCTCTTTCAGTGCGTAGACGGTGTTGTTGAATGTCGTGACCTGTTGAATGGGGGAGTCGGTGGGGATTTGCTCGCCGATTTCCTGGAGGTAGACGTCGT
>JAYGCN010000110.1:0-5991 GCA_046583315.1 Candidatus Hydrogenedentota bacterium | reverse complement strand
GACTTCCGGGAACCTTTCAGTTCGCCACCCATGGATACGCCGTTCGAATACGCGGCTTCGACCCAATCTTTGTCGCCGGGCGTAACGTCTTTCATATCGAAGCCACCGAAAAAGCGAACCTTGATACGCGGACCCGTGGTCCCCCAAGTTTCCTTCCGACGAAGGGCTTCGTAGATGCTGTCGCGCGTGTTCTCTTCGGCCCAAACGCCCGCGAGTCCCGACGCGCCAGAGTCCATCGCACGACGGCTCATATTGATACGCGCTTCAGGAGTCCCATCGAAATTGCCCGCTTTTCCTGAATAGACCTTCTCTGTCACGGTCACGATTCCGGTGTGACTATCGGTAGAACCGACGAGACCAAAGCGGTAGGGATTGAATCCGTCGGTGTCCTGGAATTCGAGACCGGTGCGATAGGCGTCACGTACATAGCTACCTGCGAACTTCGTGATTTTGGTGGGCCCTGCGACGTAACTACCGTCAATCTCAAAATCCGCGAACTCGTCGTTCGGACTGAGTATCGGATGGGTTTCCGAAGTGCCTTTGATCTGCGTGACCTCGACCAGCGGCTCGTTCCGATTGCGCCTCGCGGCGTATTCTTCCGTGAAAGGGCTGCCATCACTCGTCGCACGCTCGAACATCAGTCCGTCCGACTTGTTCGTATTGTGAGGGATAGCCAGCGATTCAAAGCCATCCGCGCGAATCTCATCCATCCACATCCACAGATCCTCGGGATTCTCCGAGTCGATGCGCGTAAACGGCAGGGGAGCGGAATCGCCTTTGAAAATAACGTTGCGATGCATGTTCTGGCCGTTGGGGGTGCTCGTCCACTCATAACCGATGAGCGTGGTGAACGTTCCCGGATCGTTGTGGCGATTCGCAGACTCAATGACTCGTTCCCATGTATCCTGCTGAACGCCGAGGTCAGCCAGTGCCGCCATATCCGCCGGCTGGCCGTCTATCTGTCCGGTGATCACTGCTTGAAACGCCGTACTGCGCACACGCGGATCGGCGTTATTTACGATTGCAGCCAGCGGGTGCTTGGACAAGCGATGGCTCTGATCGGACATTTTCATCATGGAACCCATGAAAAAACCGTGGTCGGTCACCGCCATAAAATCGAGAGGCCGTTTCAGTTGGTGTGTCGTTCCGAGCGGATGCTTGAGCGGTTTTCCTTTTCCGAAATTGTATGCGTCGTCCGGAGTGGCCCGAGTATTGAACAAATAGGCGTCAAACGAATACGCCGTGTGGATGTGGGTCTCGCCGAATAGCGGCTTTCGCTCCGCTTCATCCTGGGCAAAACTTCCCGCTGTTAGACCAAGGGTGACTAAACCAGTCATAATTACTTGTAAGTTCATAAGTTTTTTCATTTTACACCTCTAACGTTTGGTTGGTCTTGCTATTTAGCAGCCGGCGCAGCCAATCCTCCGGTGAGAAAATTCTTAAGGTTCATCGTATAACGCTGCAATTCATCATACTGCTCGTCCTCTTCCCATTCGGTGGACATAAATTCCGCATTGGCGAAAGATTGAAGCATAGTATCGATTATCATCGTCAGTCGCTCTCTCAATTCCGTTTCCGAAATATCGGGGCATGCCCGCCCAGTTAGGTCGAGCATCCGCAACCGAATTTCCGGATAGTACTTCCGTTCGTGCTGAACTTGAATCGCCGTACCGCTCAATCGACCTTTTCTGTCGGATTGAAGGCGTGCGAGGAATCGCAGATACCGGCGGCCTGCTTCGCCCTGCTCCTCTAGCAGCTCAATCATCGGGTCAACGAGAAAACTCACAACATCCATCGGTTTTGGCGTTACTCCAGATTCATCGAATTCGCGAATCAACTCCAGTCGCCGTTCACTTGTAAACCGGCCGTGTCGCCCGAGCATCGCCGTGATCAAACCATCACGTGAGTTGAAATGGTAATGGATTGCAGCGATGTTTGCGCCAGCTTTACTTACGATCTGGCTAATGGTTGCCCCGTCGACACCATGCTCAGCCATCACGAATTCGGCCGCATCCATAATTGCTGTCTTGGTGTCTTTCTTAACTATTTTCGCAGTCGTCATCTGAATCCTCCAGTTACAGAAGACATTCTAGTAAGTTTGGGTACGAAATTCAAAAATATTTTTGAAAAGTATTTTTGAATTTGGTATACACCCTAATATATAGTCTCGATTCACCATCTCAAACCGTTAGTGCTGAACTAAGGAGAGCAAAATGGTTGCCAAGGACTACCGACAGAGCAGAGGCGCGCTCCGTTCGCTTGGAGTTCTGGGCATGTTCGTCGCAACTCTAGCCGCGCATGCGCAGAACACGCCACCGCCGAAAACCGCACTGGACGATCAGCCAGCTCGAATGCTCAGCGCATTCTTCGGATTGGACAATGCCATTCGGGCTCCTCGAGCCAGAGGTGCCGACGGATTGCCGGTCACATTCACCAAACGCGTGGCAGTCCCGGATAACAAACTCGATCCGAATGCATTCACCGTTGTCACTCGTGCCGGGAAACGCGCACACCCCACCGTAGTCACAACTCGTCCTGCAAATGAGCCCAGTAAACGCCATACCGTCTTACTGCTCGGTGAGTTTGGCAATGAAGGAGAAGACCCACCAGTGAAGGTCGAAATCACCAGCGAATTGTTGCTGGCAGGTGGAGAAAATGTTCAAGGCCTATCTGTAGATGTAACACCATTGAAGCAAGGCCCATCCATGGTGATGGCCTATATGGTTCAACCAGAAGACTTTCACGTTGATGTTCCCACGAATACAAAACAAGTTGTCGTTACAGTATGGAATGGCGGTGTAACACCAATGGACGGTATATCTACGGAGGATCATCGTCTCGGTTATACCGTAAAGACTGCTGATGGCAAGAGCGTACATCCCATCGCTCTTGGAGATATCGGTGGTGACAACTACGAATTTCTTTATTTGGATACCGAAGAACCTGCGATTCACGTGAGCATTGGAAACGGTTTACTAATGGATCCGCGCGCCGATGCGAATCCAGCCTCAAGTGTTGAAGTTGCAGGGGAGAGCAACAGGAGTCAATCGAATTCTTCGCATACCGAATGAGACCGTAAAGTCAAAATATGCGCTCTAAGCTGGAGCTTACCCCGTGGTTCGATTATCTGACATACCGGTTGTTGAAGCCGAGCACCTGATTTCAAAGGCCTGCGAACCCTTTGCCACACGACCGTGGGTGACCGGCTCTCCCCTTTCAGAGCGACGGGTCGCGATTGTGACTTCTGCCGGGCTGCACCGTGTTGGCGAGCCAGCCTTCTCGACTGTCGATCTGAGCTATCGCGTGATTCCTGGATCGACCCGCGCAAACGAGCTCACGATGACACACTCGTCTGTCCATTTCGACCGGACTGGGTTTCGTGAGGACGTCAACGTGGTGTTTCCCATTGATCGGCTCCGTGAGCTCGCGAGCGAGGGCGTCATCGGTTCAGTTGCGGACTTTCACTATTCGCTGATGGGCGCGGGTTGGCCCCCTCAGGCTATCGAGCCGACCATGCGCGACCTGGCAGCAAAGTTACGCGATGACGAGGTGGATGCAGTATGCCTTGCTCCGGTCTGACCGAACTGTACCCGCGCGGTCGGCGCGGCGAGTCACTTCCTCGAAGATGAAGGTATAGCAACTACTGGGATTAGCCTTGTGCGTGAAAATACAGAGCAAATGCAATTGCCGCGGTTCTTATGGGTTCCCTTCGAATTGGGGCGCCCTTTTGGTGCGCCGAATGAGCCGGACTTTCAACGTCGGGTATTGCGCACTGCTCTCGAGCTGCTCGAATGTGAAGACGGGCCTGTAATCCTGGAAGACTTTCCTGATGACGCTCCCGTCGTGACGTCTACCGCTGATGCCGAAGGCTGGTCGTGCCCGATTTCATTTCATCCGCAGACCGATCACGATGCGGAACTGGTGCGGGAAACGCTTAGTGAAATTGAACGGCTTGCTCCGTGGCACGAAGTCTACGTAACGGAACGAGGTCACTCGGCACCACCAGCCAGCGGACTGACACATGAAGAAGTCATTCGTGGTTTAAGCACACTTGCGAACGGCGTAGATGTGCCAGAAGTCTCCACTGACCTGCCGTTGCAAGAGTGGGTGCGACTTGGATGCGATGACCTGCGCACGTGGTATATGGAGGCCGCCCAAGGTCAGCCCGGTCGCGCACAGTCGTCAGAGCTTCGAGAGTGGTTTTGGGGTCAGACTGCGCTTGCGCGGTTGATTGCTGGTGCAGCCATGTACTTTATCCAGTCGCAGGAGCCTGGCCATACGATGTTCGGGCGACGCGTTATGGTACCGCGTGTGTACCAACCACAGCTAATGCCGGACGACGAATCTATTACTTGAAATGTACGAACCATTATGGAGACAAACATGAACATCACTAAACTCAACCCGGCCTTCGGCGCGCAGATCGACAACGTCGACCTGTCGACAATTAACGATGCCGACTTCGAAGAGGTCTACGCCGCGTGGGTCGACTATGGCGTGCTACGCTTTCGCAGTCAGAAGCTAGACGACACGCAGCTCGAAGCATTCAGCGCGCGCTTTGGTCCCCTTGAAAAAGTTCCCGTGAAGCTAACACCGGAACAAATAAAAAAATTACCGAGCATCTATGTCCTTGGCATTTCGAATATCACCGTCGATGGTAAACCCATCGGTGGCCTCGGTAACAGCGAAGCAAATTGGCATTCGGACATGACCTACATAGATACGCCGCCTCCGGCAAGCGTATTACTCGGAATGGAAATCCCCGAAGAAGGTGGCAATACCCAATTCAGTTGTCAGCATGCGGCACTGGATTCCTTACCTGAAACCCTGCGCGCCCGAATTGCCGATCTCAGCATCAAGCACGATGCATCTCATACCAGTGTTGGAGAACTTCGCCGTGGATTTGATGACATTTCGGATCCGAGCAAGGTTCCTGGGGCAATTCATCCTGCGATCCTTCGCCACAAGGAGAACGGTCGTGCTGCCCTCTATCTTGGACGTCGGGAATTTGCTTACGTTGAAGGATTGCCCCTCGAGGAGAGTGAAGCTCTGTTGGATGAACTCTGGCGCTACGCGTCGCTGACGGAGAACGTGTGGACTCAGGAATGGAATATTGGCGATGTTATTATTTGGGACAACCGCCGTGTGCTTCATCGCCGCGACGAGTTCCCGAATCACATGCGGAGAATGATGCGACGTTGCCAGGTATTGGCTCGGGAGCCGCAGGAATGAAACGGGTTACCGCTCGATGATTATCAAATCGGATACTGAACTCGTCGAACTTTCGCTGGCGGAAAAATTGAGCTACGGCTGTTTCCGCTTCGCCGATGTTCTCTTCACCACGATGGTTGGCCGTTTCCTGATACTTTTCTACACGATTAATCTCAAGATTTCCCCATTTCAGATCGCCGCAGCCCAGCCCCTCATTAAACTTCTCGATGTTGCCACGGACCCAATCGTAGGCCACCTTTCCGACCGGACCGGTAGCCGCATGGGGCGACGAAAGCCCTATATTCTATTTGGCTCCATCGCTTTGACGGTTATCTTCATCATGATCTGGAGCCCGCAGTATGTGCTCTTCTGGGTCGAAGAGCTCCCGTGGGTCGACGAGCTCACGCCGATGCACTTTTTCGTATTCTTCTGCATCATGAAATTTCTCTATTACATGGCGCACACGATCTGCGTGGTGCCCTACCAGGCGCTGGGCATGGAACTCTCAAGGGACTCTGTCGAACGGACCCGCGTACAGGGCATTCGTCATCTCGTCGCGATTCCCGCACCGCTATTGGGGGTCTGGTTCTACCAGTGGGTCACTGGCAGCAACCTCTTCGGCTCTGACGCACAAGGCATGGCGATCAGTGCGATCATCATTGGTGTGATCATGTTGATCGCCGCATCGATTACGGTCTTCGGGACCCGAGAGCCCGTCGTTCAAGCGGTCAAAAAGAAAAAGAAACCAAAGCTCGGATTCCTAAAGGCAACAAAAATAAC
>JAYGCN010000082.1:0-8692 GCA_046583315.1 Candidatus Hydrogenedentota bacterium | reverse complement strand
ACCTTCACCAACGAGATTTCTTCGGCGCGGACATTTTGCTTCCTACGCGAAGTTAAGATGCTCCAGGATCAAGGACTCATTCGCGGCGGCACACTCGAAAATGCAGTTGTCGTCGGCGACGAAGCAATCCTCAACGATGATCTTCGCTATCCAGACGAAATGGTACGCCATAAAATACTCGATCTACTGGGTGACACTTTCCTTATCGGTCGCCCTATTAAGGGACACATTATTGCGGTGAAATCGGGCCACGCCTCGCATGTGGAATTCACCAAACAAATCAAAAAAGCGCTGGCGAACGGCACGGCGCAGGACGGTAGCAGTAAAACGCTCTCTCAGCCCAAACCTGAGCCGGTGCTTGATGTCAATCGCATCATGAAGATTCTCCCTCACCGCTTTCCCTTCTTGCTGGTCGACAGAATCACGCACTTTGTGCCGTCTAAAACGGTGCGGGGCATCAAAAACGTCACGATTAACGAACCCTTCTTTCAGGGACACTGGCCACAGAATCCTGTCATGCCGGGCGTGCTCATTATCGAAGCGCTGGCGCAAGTCAGTTCCGTCATTATTTTCGGCCCCGAAGGAGACGAGGAACCGCGGCAAGCGTACTTTATGGGAATCAACAACTGTAAGTTTCGAAAAACCGTTGTACCCGGTGATCAAATCGTACTCGAAGCGTCCACCACACGGATGCGCAGAAATGCGTGCCGCATCAAAGGTGTAGCCAAAGTGGATGGCCAAATCGTAGCTGAAGCGGACATGATGTTCGGCATCAAAGAAGATACGCCCGCTATAAAAACCAGCTAGAGTCGAAACGCCATCCAACGATGCATCCAACGCTTGACCCTCGGGGTGAGTCGCGTTTTGTTGTACTGATCCCCTACCTTTCGAATCGCTTCCGCCTGCGTTGGATAGGGATGAATCGTATTCGCGATTGCGCCCAACCCCAACCCATTTGTCATGGCCACCGAAATTTCGGAGATCAGATCCCCCGCGTGCGTCGCCACGATGGTCGCGCCAAGAATCGTGTCGCTCCCCTTTTTTGTGATCACTTTCACGAAGCCTTCCGTATCCCCATCCGCGATTGCACGGTCAACATCTTCAAAAGGTTGCTTATAGGTATCAAAAGATAATCCTCGCTCCTTGGCCTCGTGTTCGTACATGCCCACGTGCGCCACTTCGGGATGGGTATAGGTGCACCACGGCATAATGAGGCTGCTCAGTTTCTTGCGTCCCAATCCTGCGACGCTGAACAGGGCGTTTTGAATGACGATGCGCGCCGCAAAATCAGCCGCGTGCGTGAACTTCCACGCCATACAAATATCCCCGGCCGCATAAACTGCCGGATTACTCGTTTGCAGATAGTCGTCTACGATAACGCCTTTGCGCACATCATAAGCGACGCCTGCAGCTTCGAGATTCATGCCTTCAATGTTGGGCTGCCGTCCCACGCCGACCAGGATCGCATCGACGCGAAGTTCCTCGGGTTTTCTGTCAACCTCGATGTGCAACACCTTGTCGGCACCATCCTGCGTTACGCGCGTGGTCTTAGCATCCAGCAGCATCGTTACGCCATCTTTCACCAATTGCGCTTGCACGATACGCGCGGCATCCCGGTCTTCCCGTCCCAATACTTGTGAAGCCATCTCGACAATAGTGACATCGGTTCCGAGATTTTGAAAGGCCTGGGCCAGCTCACAGCCTATCGGCCCGGAACCAATCACGGCGAGACGATTGGGCTGTTCCGTCAACTCGAACACGTTCTCGTTCGTGAGATAACCGACTTCGCGGAGCCCTTCGATGGGTAGATCGGCTGTACGCGCACCCGTGGCGATGCAGGCGCTCTTGAATTTCAGCTCAGTATCCCCCACTTTTACCGTGTCTTTTCCGGAAAACTCGGCGCTGCCGACAAATACATCCACGCCCAACTCTTGGGTGTAGCGGTCGGCGGAATCGACATGGCCAATGCTCGCGCGAATCTTTCGCATGCGTTTCATGACAGCAGCAAAATCGACCGACGGCTCACCGAGCGAATTCACGCCGAAACGCTTCGTATCTTTGAATCCGGCGGCGATGCGTGAGGAGGCAATTACAGCCTTGGACGGTACACAGCCGACGTTCAGGCAATCGCCGCCGAGGAGATGGCGTTCGATGAGGGCAACCTTCGCACCCAAACCGGAAGCGGCTGCTGCGACGATGAGTCCAGCCGGCCCGCCGCCGATAACCACCATGTTGTACTTCGGCCTCGGCTCGGGATTCACCCAATCAGAAGGATGCACATGGCTCAGCAATTTCGCGTTGTGCTCGTCGTCCGGCGCAATTTTTCCGTAATTCATCAAGAATACTCCATAAGGATGCAAAGCATCCGGCGGTTTTCTTCGGCCTTACCTTTCTTTTTCCCAAAAGGTCCTGCCGGACGGTATAGATTAGGAAGTTCCTACTGGATGACATTACCCAATTGAGGATACGAAGTATCCGTCGGTCTTTCTTTTGCTTCTTTTCTTTCTTCCCAGAAAGAAAAGAAGGGCAGTTAAGGTTGTTCTTCAGTTGGCACAGCGCTGTCTAGTGCTTTCTTGGCGATACGCGAAATAATCACCGTCACCGCAATGGTGGCGACAAGCGCGACACCGTTCATAATCCACTCGCCCGTACCCATTCCACCCTCCGCCGCATCGCCACCCAACGTTCCAATATACGTATATAACACGGTACCTGGCATCATACCAATCCAGGATGCCAATACATACGCGCCTAACCGCACGTTCGTAAGTCCGTAGCCATAATTTTGGATACTAAAAGGAATCACCGGAGTAAGCCGGGTCAAGAGTACTATCTTCCACCCTTGGTTCGCCACCGCGTCATCAATAGACTTGAAAGTAGGGTTCGTATCGACTTTTTTGGCAACGGCATCACGCGCCAGATAGCGTCCAGTGACAAAAGCAGCGGTCGCACCGAGGGTCGATCCGATGGACACCAATGCGAATCCGATGGGTAATCCATAGGTGGCGCCTGCGCCGAGGGTCAACACTGAACCGGGTAACACGAGTATGCACGCGAGTATATAGAACAGGATGAAGACGGCCATGCCTAGCATTCCGAGTCCTTCGATCCTGGCCATGCCATCGGTGAGCAGTCCGGGAATATCCACGACGCGTGACACGCCAAACAACCCGGCCAACACCGCGAGAACGATCACCAGCTTCACCCAGCCGGACATCCCCGCGCGTTCATCCGCCCCGCTATCTACATCTGCATCCGACATTACATCTCCATCCATCAAAAAGGCCTACACTACTCTAACGAACCTGTAGGCATGATGTATAGTCGATGTATTCAGGCGGAAAGATTTTTCATGTCACCTGTCCCGGCAGCAATCACTATTGCTGGTCTCCTAACAGAATACCAGGATACCGAAAACGCGGCACGAATTTCTGCACATTCCTTTTCTTCCAGTCGGCGATGTAGATGATTCCGTTACCCTCAACGGCAATCGAGTAGGGCCCTAAAAGTGCGCCCGGTCCTGGTCCGACCTCACCCCACTCCTCAAGTAATTCTCCTTCGGGGGTGTATTTTCCGATCTTCATGTCAGAAGTATTGGTTCCACGCATGGATTCTGTAATATGGACATTCCCGTCGTTGTCCAGCGCGACCGCACGAGGTACACGCTCCTCGCTCCAGTCAGGATCACTCCATACCCGAATCAAGTCACCGTCAGACGAGTAGACTTGCACGTGATGATTATTGGCATCGACGACAAAGACGTTTCCATTGGGCGCGACATCGATCCCGAAATCACTAAAGTCAAAGTCATCTTGGAAGAGAAGACACCAGTCAGTAATAAAGTTACCATTCACGTCGAATTTCTGTACGCTTGCATCGCTTCCTCTAGAATCGATGTTGCCAATGTATAAATTACTCTGGACGTCTGAGCCGATGGTGTCATATAATCTCGCACCTGAGTTACGATCAAATTGTGTCTCCCAGCCGTCAATAAATTCTCCATTGGTATCAAATAGCGACAACCATATATCTCCCTTCTTGGATGTAAAACTCGTCACGTAGAGGAGATGTTCAGCGAGGAGTCTTTTCCGTCAATCGCGCAAGCCCTCGCCGAGAGTTTGGAGCGGTCCAGTCAATAACCCTCAACCGTAGTGCCAAACACCGAAACTCTAGTTCGGCAAGTGCGGACTCGGCACAGCATTTCTAGATGCGCCGAGCATAAAGTACAAGAACGCCGGAGAGTACGACTGCAGCAATTACCAGTGCAGTCACGAGAATGTCGCTACCGGAAACCGTCGCATTTGCACCTAACGATTCAGCAGCCGAACCGATGAATCCGACTGAATCGACATCAAGAGCCTTTGTGGCCGGTTTCTCTACTTCAACAATCATTTGAGTATCCAAATAGTTTTAATCTGATAGAACAGCATTAGAAGAAACGATTTTTTAGCAACGATGGATGACACGATATTGCGGAATTAGAACCTTTAATGTACGAAGAACCCAACCCCAAAGCTCTCGCCCTGGCGATAATTGATCCGCCTCGGTTGATGGCACGAGTTGTTAAGTTAGTAAAGGTTGAGTTTTTTGTTTGTAAAGTCGTTTGTGGGGATGATGGTTTCGGGCGTTGGTGGTGGTCCCTTGTCGTATTCGATTGAGCAGTTATCACAATACTAATCGCCAAAGTTGTACAAAAAATGGACTCGAATCACTGCACTCCTACGGAATTAGTCTGGCTCAGTGGTCTGAGTATTACCAGATGCCTGGTCTGGTGCGCGGAGGAAGAGCCCTTTCTCAATGGTAATTGGAGTGTCAAGAACGCCACCGATTACGTACAGACTTCCCGCGGTCTCTAACAGGGAAACTGCATCTTTCAGATCCTGATATGGACTAGTTTTCGTACCATTCCCATTAGACAGCGAGTGAGGGGCGACCCAAGCTTCGGTCAGGGGTTGTAGCTCGTCGTATCCAGTAAATAATTCCCAACCGTCCGGCATCCCGTCGCCGTCCGAATCAGGATTAATCGGGCTCAAGCCATTCTCCACTTCCCATCGGTCGCTGAGCTTGTCATTATCGGTATCGCTTTTCTGTGGGTCCGTGCCTATTCTGTACTCTTCCAGATTATTGAGGCCATCGGAATCAGGGTCCAAAACACTATCGCGCATTATTGGATTCAGTTGGTTATCCATTTCCCAACCGTCGGGCATTTCGTCGCCGTCCGAGTCTATTTTCCACGGGTCTGTTCCTGCAGTATATTCATTCAAGCTAGTAAGCCCGTCGCCATCCTGATCTGTTTCGGTATCGTCCGTTAGCGGATCCAATCCGTTATCTAACTCCCAGCCGTCCGGCATCCCATCTTCGTCCGAGTCCTTAGAATTGGGATTAAGACCGAATCGTGATTCCAGGAAATCACTTAGTCCATCTGCGTCGCTATCATCGTTGCGCGGATTGACGGAAATGGAATCAAAAATCTTTCTCTTGATCTTACGAGAGCTATCTTCATTCGACACATCGGAGGTTCCGTTTTCTTCAGAGAGCGTCGACTGATGATCTTTACTCACCTGTATATTCTGTTCCACAGTATCGCTTACGACGATCAGACATGTAGAGTCCTTTTTGGCCTGAAGTAGGTTATCACGTACCTCAGCACCGAAAATCGCGACAGGACTCGGTACATCGCGGTGCTTTGTATCAAGCAAATGGGTAAACAAGTCGGTCTTTAGGTTGGCAATCGAATGTGACGGGTATCCCATCGTCACAATTATGAATGTCGCCGCGTGATACCAGCGTTTATACTTTCTTTGCACGATTTGGCCTGTATAGTAGACGCATAAACTCGCAGGAACTCCATTTTAAGTGGATCTGTCTATCAGAGTAAGAATGAATTCCCACTAGAAGTTTCACTCTGTTCAATTCATTGAATAGATGCATATCCTATCATGAAAATAGGAATTCTTGCAACGGCCAATAATACCCGGCCCTGTTTACAATTACCCACCTACGATACCCATAGGTACTATCAGGAAGCCTTCATCGTCCTACCAAAGTCGAAATAGGTGCAATAATCATCATCGCGCGTAGAATACACTTGGGCGGTCGCTCTTAACAGTGTTCAGTGATGTCATCACATTAGTGGCGGGTTGGTTCGCCATCCGGATCCCCAAGCGTTGCTTCTTTGTATATTACTTCTATACGTACCCATTCTTTAGGTTTTTCTTCTTTCACTTTACCGAATACATTGAGCAATTTATCCAGTTTATCCAACATTCGGAGCTTATCGTGGAGTTCGATGTGAAGTTCCGTGGTTTCCGTGGTTTCCGTGATTTCCGTACCATCATCACGGGTCGTTTTTTTGAATTTCACTTTCTTAATTGCGACACCCTGAGCATTGGTTATCTTGTCAATCCTATAAACGGGGAAATCACCACTTAAATCGAGGTAATCGAAAATATTTGAGAACGCGATACTTTTCATATGCGCTAACACTTGTTTGGCATCAGCTTTGCGTGCTATTTCCTTGGTGTTCAACTTGACTTGGAGAGTTTGAAGGACTCCAGCGTTGTGTAACAATCTATGCCCTTGTTGCTTCGCGCTTCTAGACGAATAGCCTGCTCGCACGGCAACCTGAGTGGCGTTCATATCGACGCAATACTCGCGAACAAAAGCTTCTTGTTTCGCTGTCAAGAGCAATGTATTTTTTGCTTCTTTTTCTTTCGCTATATCGGCCTCAGTACCAGTTTTCTCGATAGTTTCAAGAATGGATGAAAAGTCAACATTAGTCAATAATCGGTGTCCCTGTTGTTTCGCCGTTTTTGGAGAGTAACCTGCTCGAATAGCTGTCTGGGTTGCATTCATATCGACCATATATTCGAGCGCAAAAGCTCTTTGTTTATTTGTCACCGGTCTATTCCCCCTATCGCAATGTAATGATTATAGGTAATTGGGACAAATCTGTTCAATCCTACATCGACGGGCTTGCAACCCATAAATTACAAAGATAATGTGGCCGTATATAGTTTGATAACGCCGCGGGTGGTGACCCCAAATGCCGTATCGGCGAATGGCACCACCGCGAGACGCATCTGATTCCCCTGGTGTTTGATGCTGCGATGGAGGACAACAAATATACCAAATGAAGTTGAGCTAAAAAAGTACCGGATGAATACCGGCGCACTGCTATACAGCTGTTTTCGGTCGTGTGTGATCCGTATAATAGCGGTTTTCTTATGCGGCAGAAGTGATCAACGGAGCACCCTCGATGGCGGAACAGTATATTTATCACATGCAAGATTTGAACAAGCATTACGGCAAGAAACACATTTTGAAAGATATATATCTCAGTTTCTATCCTGGCGCGAAGATTGGGATTGTCGGGGCGAATGGCGCGGGTAAATCGACCGTCCTGAAGATTATGGCGGGCGAGATCACGGATTTCGAAGGGGAAGCGTGGTTGTCGAAGGGCTATGCATCCGGATTCGTTCCTCAGGAGCCGGAGATGGAGCCGGAGAAGACGGTGCGGGAATATCTGGAACAAGCCTTCGCGGAAACGGTTGGCATGCTCAAGGAATTTGAAGACGTCAGCATGAAACTGGGCGAGGAGCTCAGCGATGATGAGATGCAGGCGGCGATGGATCGCATGGGCGTGTTGCAGGACAAATTGGATGCGGCGGATGCGTGGGATCTTGACCGGACACTGAATCGGGCGAGTGAGGCGTTGTGCCTACCGGATGATGATCGACCAATTGGGGAACTGAGTGGTGGTGAAAAACGCAGGGTCGCTCTGTGTAAGGCGCTGCTTGAAAAGCCTGACTTGCTGCTGCTCGATGAGCCGACGAACCACCTCGATGCGGAGACGATCGACTGGCTTGAGGAACAGTTGCGGGATTACCCGGGTTGCGTCATCGTGGTCACGCACGATCGCTATTTTCTGGATAATATTACGAAGTGGATTCTCGAATTGGATGGTGGTCACGGGGTGCCCTGGGAAGGCAGCTATTCTTCGTGGCTGGAACAAAAACTCTCGAAAATGGCGGGGCAGGAAAAAAAGAATTCGTCTCGTTCGAAGGCGCTGGAGCATGAACTGCGCTGGATTCGCATGAATAACGAGGAGCGGCAGGAGTTGAGTCGTTCACGCATCTCCCAATATGAACAGTTGCTTGCCAAAGAAAGTGCCGCGCAGAGTAACGAGTCCGAAGTCATTCAGATAGCACCGGGTCCGGAATTGGGCAACAAAGTCATTGAATTCGATGGTGTTTCCAAGGCGTACGATGGCCGTGTGCTGTTTGAGGATCTAACGTTTTCCGTGCCCAAGGGCGCGCTCGTGGGGGTAATCGGACCGAACGGTACCGGGAAGACCACGATGATGCGCATGCTCGTTGGGACGGAACAGCCGGACTCGGGGACGGTCACCATCGGCGAGACGGTCGAGATTTCCTATGTTGATCAGGAGCGTAGCCAGATTGCCGGCGATGTGAGTCTCGTGGAAGAAGTCGGCGGGGGGGCTGATGAAGTGCGGTTGGGTAAACGCACGGTGCCGATTCGACAATACCTGTCGCGCTTCGGATTCAAGGGTTCGGATCAGCAAAAAATGGCAAGTCAGCTTTCCGGCGGGGAACGCAATCGCTGCAACCTGGCGAAACTGCTCAAAGAAGGCGGCAATGTGTTGTTGCTTGACGAGCCGACGAACGACCTT
>JAYGCN010000290.1:0-11652 GCA_046583315.1 Candidatus Hydrogenedentota bacterium | reverse complement strand
AGACGTTCGGCACCGAGCATGACGGCGGTGTAACCCGCAAGGTTGGCCTGCGAACTCAACGCGTCCATTTTCTGGGCGAGTGTTGTACGCGGAATCATCTCCATGCTGATGGCGTTTACTTTTTGCTCAAGGAAAGCATCGATCAATTCGCGTTCGTTAAAGGGATCGAGAAAACTCACGTGAATGCTGTTGGCTTTAAGGAGTTTTACTTCGGCGATAGACGGTTTGCGAAGTCGAAGCACGATGTCGGCTTGCTCAAGTTCCGTGCCACGATCCGAGGAGACCGTAGCGCCGGCTTCTTCGTAGGCGGCGTCTTCATGACGGGAGGGCAGACCCATTCCTGACTCGATGATGACCTCCGCGCCGAATCCCACCAGTTTTTTGGCGTCTTGAGGAATCAAGGACACACGGCTTTCACCGGGGTGAGTTTCTTTTGGTACAAATATTCGCATGGACGTTCCCTTCTGGGCGTTGCTCAGGGTCGATTCGGGTGCTGTACCCGAACGACAAATGGTAGGGTATCACGGCATCTTGGAAAAGAGAATCGGCATTTTAGTTAATATGTAAACACATGTCAATAGAAAAGGTTAACTATTTAACGACTGTTGAAAATTCTGATACATATAATAGGTTTTGTTAATACTAAAAAAGTTGATTATAAAAGAATTTCGGTGGTTGATGGAAGTTAGGGCTGAAATTAACGAAAGGGCTGGATTCCGGCACTAATCGAGGCAATCTAGTTGCGGGCGGATTTTTCATAGGTGTCGAAGGCCTGCCCAATTCCCGCGGAACGTGTGTCCCCGTCGTGAATGAGCAGTCGGTATTTCAGGGTGAGTGATTCGTCGGGTTGTAATTTGTGGGAGCCTTCATGTGGCCAGGCGGGACCGATGATGCCGTAGTGCCTGATCATCCAGCCGTCGTGAGGATAGTCGGGGTTGTCCGGGTGTTGAAAGATGGCGACGCCTTGAATCTTTTTCGATTCGGAATTCGTCCAGAGCGTGTCGACCCAGGGGGAGTCCGCGTGCCAGGTGTCGCGCTTTTGAAGGCCGTCGTCGGTGTTGAAGGTGAATGGTTTTTGGGTGGCGTCGAGTCGGAATTTGAAGCCGCCGTAACCTTTGTCGGTCGCGCCCTGGAAGGTGACGATTTCTTTTGTGATGTTCTTGAATTGCAGAATGAAGTCGATCGCGCGGGTGTCTTCGACTGCGGCATGGGTGACGATGGTCACGTTTTCGCGCACGACGGGTGTTGGGTCGTCGTCGAAGCGCCAGACGTTTTGCACGGAGAGCGTCGCACGGTTGTTTTCAATCTTCAGGACGTTCCATTTCTCGAAGACCTGGCGCACACCCTTCAAGGTCCACACATCCATCGTGCGATCCCCGACCCGGCACTCCGGCCAACTCCAGAAAATCCCGCGATGATGATAATGGTCCGAAGGAAAATCATCCGTGATGTTCACGCCGTGCGTGTCGTAAACCGGGTAAAGATAACTCGACCGCCAATACGCGTCCGCGTCCGGCCCGAGCGACTCCGGCGGATCAACGCGATCGTAGTTGTAGGTGAACACTGGTTTGTTGTTCTCAAGGACGTGGACTTTTCCGTTGGCGTCTTGGATGGTGAAATCCGCCCAAGTCGTGAGTGGGAGGGTGAATAGTAGGATGGATATAACTACTGGATGAATTTTGAACATCGTGCATTTGTCCTTGCGTTTTGGTTCAGTTTAGCAAGGTAACAGGAGAAATTACAGGGGAACCGAAAATCGCTTTTTTAACGTAAAGACGCAAAGGCGCAGAGGAAGAAACTGAAAACTGCCTTTTTTTAACCACAGATGAACACGGATTAACCCAGATTGAGGAGGCCAAAAAATACCCAAATTCATACCGTCCGGGAGGACAAAGGAAGGGCGGCGAGTTCTAGGAACTCGCCGCCAAAAGCAGGGAGTGTAGGGTAACAAACCGAGCTACTATTGCAACTGCGGGTAGAACCGATTCCTCCGGATTGCTTGGGCTGCGGTAAACGAATCCGGTCGGTTCTGGGTGTAGTGACCTTCCGGGCTAGGCTGTGGAACATTCTCTCTGGGAAGTGAGAATGTAATGCCCCGGTAACTACGTGTTTCCCAACACCGAGACCAATGTAACACAATATGTAGTGGATGTCAAGACTTTTGTTAACCATATTTAGATTTAAGTGTGGTATGGGTTACGATAAGCCACATTATGTAGTGTTTATTGAGGCATTGCCGCGGATCGAGTAGTCACGGTAAGGCCAAAACTACCAATTCTGGGGGTGATGCGCTGGCGGTTACCGCTATATATTTTTTTCGGGCGAATAAGATGATGATTTGGAGCCAATTGAGCTATCGCCATATTTCCTTCGCTCGACATATCTCACGGATTCCTGTATTGATTTCATTGGGAACAAGTTGGCCTTACTTTGCGTGATTTGCTAACCTAGTACTGAGATAACTGGGTAGCAGGGCAAAGAGGAATCGGCGTGAATTTCGCAAAAGTTTTTTTCTCGCGAACACCATTTGTGCTCATCGTTCTTGTCCCGGTTTTTCTAATTTCCGGAATTGGATTTTTCGTACTCCCGTTCTACTTTGATGATTTCACGCTTGCTCAGTTCGGAATAATGTTCACACTAGGATTGTTTTGTTTTGTGTGCGTCCTTGGGATTACCTTTCCAGGCAAGTATCAATGGGCACCGAAGCTCGTTACCGGGACTATTTCTATCTTCTATTGACTCTATCTTGGCTCTGCGGCGATGGATGTGCTTTTTCGTGACGGGGAAACAGGAATATTGTTTCAGCCTTTAGCGGGGTTTGTTATTATTGGGCTACCGTGCCTCGAGCTAACGTTGCCTGGTCGAATTCAACGTCTAAACGCCGGGCCACAGGTGCATCTCGTCACGCAAAAGTTTTTGGACGAAATGCGTACGGAGAGCCCCGAACTGTTTGATGAGGATCGAAGGTATATGGACGAGGAAGCCGTTATTTTCATCGTTCCGGAAGACCATTTTGATGAAGACAATGAATACATCGGTAATTTCTACGACATTGAAGGCAACTTTTTCGGAAACCATTTCGATGTTAAGGAATCCCAATTAGGGCAGGGCGAGGGTAACTAACTCCGGCGGGCTGGCTGATACGGTTACGGCTATATATTGTTTTTCATCGAGTTGGTAGGTCATGGGGGTGCCTATTGGGCGGCCGGGGATGGAGACTCGACCGAGGATGTATCCGTTGGTTTTGTCGAGGGCTACGAGGGCGTGGGAGCCGTCTCGGGGGCTTTCTCCGTAGATGAGTAAGGTTTTGGTGAGCAGGGGGCCGGTGCGTGCATCGCCGCCCACGGGGGGTAAGTTGAGGTCTTTGAGTTTTTCATGATCGCGCACGTGGTTACCGGCTCCGGTGGGGACCATCCAGGCGTGGTCGCCGGTGTTCATGTCGATGGCGGTCATGCGGGAGTAGGGGGGCTTGAAGAGGGGCAACTGGAAGGGGCCTGCACCGCGTCCACCGCGTGCGCCGTGGGTGTATTTGAGATTGCCGCCGAGGTCGTCGCCGGGGGTGTAGAAGTGTACGACGGAGTGTCCGCTGCGTGAGGGGATGTACAACATTCCGGTTTCGGGGTCCACTGCCGCGCCGGTCCAGTTCGCGCCACCTCCGAGTCCGGGTCGCATGATGGTGCCTTTTTTGCCGGGTGGTGTAAAGAGTGGGCCGATTTTGTATTGGGCCAATTCTTTGAGCGCGGCTTCTTTTATTTCGGGTGTGAAATCGATCAGGTCGTCTTCGCTGGCACCCTGGTATTCGAAGGGCGCGGGTTTGGTGGGGATGGGTTGCGTGGGGGAGAGGCGTTCGCCGGGCATGTCGGTATTGGTGTCGACGGGTGTTTCTTCGATGGGCCAGATGGGTTCGCCGGTTTCACGGTTGAAGGCGTAGACGTATCCTTGTTTGGTGATTTGCGCGACGGCTTTAATGACTTTTCCGTCGACGGTGATGTCGAGCAGGTTGGGCGCGGCGGGATTGTCGTAATCCCATACGCCGTGGTGAATCATCTGGAAATGCCAGATGCGCGCGCCGGTTTCAGCATCCACGCAGATGAGGGATTCAGCGAAAAGGTTGTCGCCGAGTCGATCGCCGCCGTAGAAGTCGTTTGTGCCGGTGCCGGTGGGTAAGTAGACGTAACCCAGTTCGGGGTCGGCACTCATCTGTGTCCAGACGTTCGCACCGCCGGAGTATTTCCAGGAATCATTTTCCCAAGTGTCCGCGCCGAGCTCTTCGCCTTCGGGCACGGTCTTGAAGGTCCATTTGAGTTCGCCTGTTTTCACGTTCCAGCCGCGGACCCATCCGGGAGGGGATTCTTTGACGACTCGGCGATCGGCAATGGAGGCACCGGTGACGATGACGTCGCCGATAACAAGAGGAGGCGATGCGCAGGAGTAAAGGAGCGCGTTGAGGTAGTCTTTTCCGCCGCGTTGGGCACGTGGGATTGTTTTGGTGAGGTCGACGCGACCGTTTTCGCCGAAGTCAGCGTTGGGGTGGCCTGTTTTGGCGTCGACGGAGTAGAGATACCCATCGCCGGTGCCCCAGAGGATTCGGGATTCGAGGCCATCGGTCCAGTAGGCGGGGCCGCGGTGTTGCCAGTAGATGGACATGGTGGGGGTGCCGGCTTCGTAGCTTTTGGGATTGTAGACCCAGAGGGTTTCGCCGGTGCGGGCGTCGATGGCCGCGGCCTGGTAGAGCGCGGTGACCATGTAGAGGATGCCGTCGACCATGAGGGGCGTGGCTTTGAGACTGGCGAGACGGGGTTCGCGTTCACCGCGCCAACGATCGGGATTTTCTTTTTGGAGTTCGGCAAAGATGTTGGTGGAGCTGCTCGTCCATTCGCCGCCGGCTACGGTTTTGTTCAGGAAGGCATCGACGGATTTCCATCGGAAGGCGATTTCGAGATTGCTGAAGTTGTCGGCGTTGATTTGATCGAGCGGTGAATATTTGGAGCTGGCCAGGTCGCCGCCGTAGGAGCGCCATTCGCCGTTGGTGGTTTGTGCGGATGCGGGGGGGAGTACACAGACGATGAGTAATCCCATTAGCCAATAAAGAGAACGTTTGGTGGAACTTGGGCTCATGAAGCTAGTCCTTTTCGTGAATGAAATCTCGAAACCTATAAAAGAAGCGGGGCCATCGTCGATAGCCCCGCTTTTGAATCGCTTATGTTGGTTCACGTCATGCTAGGGTTGGATTGTGAAGGCTGAACTCCACTGGTGTTCGCCCCAGGCGATGGTCACTGAGCCTGAACCGCCTTCTGCCTTCACATCAAACTTGAGGCCTTCTTTTGGCTCGTCGAGTTTGGTGTAGGTTGCGTTGGCCTGACCGACATCGAATTCGTCTTTGTGCATGGTGCCCCAAACATCGGGTTTCTCGTTGAATACCATGATCCAGCCGCTACCATTTTTCTTGAGCCATACGCTGTAGACGCCGGGATAATCGGGCGCGAAATTGGCATTCTTGATTAGGGTGTCGCCGAATTTGAGATCGAATTGGGTGGAGAGTTTGATGGCTTGTCCAAGGGTGGTTACCAGAAACTGACCGTCTTTGATTGCGTCCACGTTGGGGTAATCCGGGTCTTCTTCGATGGGCAGTCTGCTACCGATGAGGAAGATTTCCTTCTCGTCGATGGTGGCCGTGGATTTATTGGGTCCGTAGCGACGGCGTGCTGCAGCCAGGGCTGCGTCCTCGTCGCCTGCCTCATCTTCACCCTCGGTGGACGTTGCTTCGGATTCCTTCGGGTCGTCTTCACCTTCTTGTGCGAAGGCAGGGGTACTCAGTGCGCATGTGAATGCCATTGCAAGACATATTGATGCGGTCAGAATTTTTCGTACGATGTCACTCATTCTTACGTTACCTCTTTCGTTTTAGGCTGAGCCTTCTAGTCGGTTGAATCTTTCGTGGATACCGGCTCGGTATTGGTGTAGGAAATGTATCCGATCATCATTTCGGAGGTGGTCGGACCGCCCCAGCTCATGGGAATGGTGTGGTCGGGGTTGTACTCGTTGTCGGCGGAATTGTCGTAATGCACAGTGAATTCCACGCGCGTACCAGCAGGTACTTGTTTGGGTTCTGCGTAGAAGTAGTCCAGCTGCCAGTTGAAGTCGAAGTTGGGTACGGTGACCAGTGTTTCCTGGGTGCCGTCTGGGTAGTAGGCGATGTACTTGGCGTCTTTACCGCGCAGGTGCATGTGCGGGTGCAACGACATGATGTTCGTGTCTACGGTGAACGTTTTGGACGCGCCGACTTCCCAGGAGGGTACTCCGGGTGGAATTTCGAACCAGCGGTGCGAGATGCCGTTGCGGCTTACGGGATGGATGATTTCGGGATCTTTTTCTTCGTCCCAGAATTGGAATCCGACCATGGACTGGTCCATTCTTCCGGTGCCGGGGCCAGCTTCTTTGTGGTAGTGCATATTGAAGTGGATTTTGGAATCGACGGGCAGCATAATGCCGTGGCCTTCGGGGAACAAGGTGCCTTCTTCGCCGGGAGCGATGGAGCCGAGGCTGTAGCGCTTTGGAAGGCCGTTTTCATTCATTTCACCCTCGACGGCTGCGGATCCTACGATGTGATGCACGACTTCGGAGTCGCCACGCCATTCAATCGCTTTGAGCCAGGTATTCTTTGGTATCAGGTCACGTGAGATGGGGGCGGTGGTAAAACTTTGGTAGAGATCTTCAACGTCGTCTTCGACAAAGTAGGCTTCCGGCATGCGGACGATCAGATCGGGTACACCGGTGAGCCAGCCACCGTCAGATTCGAAGGTGACGGGTTCGGGCATGTCGGAGGGATTGCCTCGTACCACGCCGCTTTGTACCCATGAGACGATGGTTTCGATTTCTTCGGGGGTCAGGCCGCGTTCGTTGGAGAAGACACCGTGCGATGCTTCGGTAGCGAACCAGGGGGGCATCTTTTTGGTGGCGACGGCTTTGGCAATGGATTTGGCCCAGGGGCGTACTTCCTGGTAGGTCATCAGGGACATGGGCGCAACCATACCGGAAATGTTATCTCCGCCGGAACGGTGGCAGCGCACGCAATTCTCCTGGATAATAGGCATCACGTCTTTACTGAATGTGATACGTTCTCTTTCCGCCGCGTTTGCTGTAGTGCCTGCTGCGCAAACGGTTGCCAGTGCTGCGACTCCTGTCATCCACTTCTTCAACATATTAAGGCTCTCCTGCTGTTTATTCGTCAATGTCTTCGACACCGGTTCCCACGTCACCGAAGTCGTAGTTTTCGATATCATCAATTGGTTCTGCATTGGCGTATTCGGTCCAGCCAATGTTCATTTCGTCTTTGGTCATGCTGCCCCAACCCACCGCACGGTCGGGATTGGGTACCCATTCGTTGTCCGAGGAGTTATTGAAGGCCATTGTTACCTCAAGGCGTGAACCTGCGGGAACGAACTTGGGCTCCTTGTATGAGTAGGTCATTTGCCAGCTGAAGTCGTAATTCGGGACATCCAGCAGAGTTTCGCGCTCGCCATCGGGGGTGATTAAGACGTAACGCGCCGATCGGCCGCGCCAGTGCATGTGAGGCATCATGTTGAGGATGACCGAGTCTTCGTTGAAAGTGCGGGCAGCGCCGACTTCCCAATAGTCGTGTTGTGGCGGGATTTCCCAGCCGCGTGAACTGATGCCAGCGGAGCGTACGACGTGTTTGACCGGTTCGGTGTGCCATTTGATGGCGATGGAGGACTGGTCGTATACGCCTGTGCCGGGACCGGGTTCTTTGTTGTAGTGGATGCCGAATGTGACTTTGGAACCCTTGCGCACAAGTTTTCCGTAGCCTTCGGGCCATTGGTCTGGACCATCGCCGAGAGCGGTACCGATAATTTTTCCGCCGCTGACGGGATCGATAATTGATTCTTTGTTTTCGTCAACTGGCTGCACGCGCGCGCCACCGTGGTGAACGATCGTTGAGCCGGGTCGGAACTCCACCCATTTGATCCATTTGTCTTCGTCGAGTTGGTCGGTCGTCAGATAGGTGTCAAAGCGGGGTTGTAGATCTTCAATCTCGTCACCGACCCAGAAAGGTTCGTCCAGCGTTACAACGATGTCGGGATCACCCAGTGTCCAACCTTCGGCCGATGCGAAAACTTTTGGTGCAGGAGCGTCTTTTGGATTGCCGCGTTTGGCACCGGTCTGCGCCCATTTCACGATGGTCGCGATTTCTTCGTCGCTGAGTCCACGTTCCAGTTCAAATTTCCCGTGGTCTCCTTCGGAAGCGAACCAGGGGGGCATGGATTTTTCACTGACGACCTTTGCGATCGATTTCGCCCATGGGCGTGCTTCCTGGTAGCTGGTGAGAGACATGGGTGCGACCATGCCAGAGAGATTCAGCCCGGATGCGCGGTGGCATTCCTGACAGTTCTCCTGGAAAATCGGGAGCACGTCTTTGGTGAAAGTGACCTGACCGCCGGCAGCAAATGCGGACGAGGACATCGCGATGCCGGTGATGAGGGCGGTTCCCAAGTGAAGGGGTCGCAGCCAATAACGCATAGTTGGTTCTCCTGAAAGTAGGCTCGTTTTCATCGTACTGTAGGTTTCACCGAACGGTGCTTTCGATAGTAACGAAAGCCACTCAAGACTTAACACCATTTTTCGCCTATTGTGCCTTAATCGATACGGTGTTAAGGATACATAAACGGTTAATTATCTTCTACTTAATTTAGGTAACAGTGAGTATTTTCATGACTCCAAATAGCGAAAAATGCGAATTATTCTTCCGGAACATCGAAATTGGCCCAAAGATAGGGGGGGTGGTGCAAGTGTAGATGGGCGAAAAGTTCGTTTGTGATGTTGAGTATTTTGGTTGTGGCGTAGGCGTATTGGTTCTTGTGCACGGTCAGGGTAAGGGATACCGCCGATTTTCTGTTGGTGTAGGCCAGTGTGCCGCGCTTGGGATCGAGACGACGGTGCGCTGGCAATGATTTATCGCTTCGTGATTTGATGAAGTCGCGCAGATCGGAATCGAGAAAATCATGCGAGGTGACATCGGGCAAAAGATTCTTGAGTTGCATGGTGCCTTTTTCATGATCGACGATGAGGTTGAAGCGGGCGTCCTCGAGCCAGACGAATTGAAACTCAGTTTTGGAAGGGGATCGTTTTACTTCGGCGTAGGCGCGAAAGACTCCGCGGTCGGCGTAGTTCTGCAATTTTTTTCGAACGGTAGCGAGATGTGATTCGGCCATGGAGGCGTTCCTTGAAAAAAACAGACGGCCGCGTGAGTGCGACCGTCTGAAATGTTAATAACGGTTTGGCAAATACTAGTGGCTGTAGGACATGCAGCCCGGTTCAACTTTGCCGAGCATGCCGGGTGCCCAGTCTTTACCGCCGGACCAGAATTCTTTTTTGGCCTGGCAGTTGATGACGGTGGGCATGCTGTCGTCCACGGCGACTTTCCAGGCGCGTTCGAGTGCGGGGGTAAAGTCTTCGGGTTTGGTGACGTATTCTCCATTCCCGCCGAGCGCTTTGGCCATGAGGTCGTAGCGCAGGTTTTCCTGGAAGAGGTGGACGTGCGCAACGCGTTTCATTTTGCTGTATCCGGACCAGGTCCCCCAGGCGTTGTTGTTGTACACGATGATGATGGCGGGAATTTTGTATTTGCACAGCGTATCGATTTCCATACCGGAATAGCCGAAGCCAGCATCCCCGGTGATACCGATGACGGGTCCGCCTTGATAGGCTTTTTGTGCACCGATGCCACGTTTCACAGCCACGCCCACGCCGAAGGTGTATCCCACATCCGGGCCGATGGAGCCGTATTGATAGGCACCGTTACTGATTTGACCGGGTCGGTATGCGCGCAGGCGACGTCGCATATAACGGCCAATTCCGAATCCGCCTGAGGCGACGGTGGTCTGTTCTTTGGGAATATCGGAGCGGTACAGGAATTTGGAGAGTTCGGTGGACATGACTGCGGGGTGTACCGCGTCGGTGTACCCCAATCCTGTTTTGTAGTGTGCATCATTTTCTTTTTCAAACTCGACGCGGGCAGCGGCGACTTCGGCTACCCAGCTGTCGTGTTTCATGGCAGGTGCTTTGGCGGCGAGCTCGTCGAGGGCTGCCCGTTCGTCTGCAATGATACCCAGATCGATGGGCAGGTTACGTCCGATGTCTTCGGCGCTTTTATCGATGCGGATATATTTGCAATCGATGTCGAAGGGGTATTCGCCGATGGTGGGCATGCAATATTGACCGATAAGAATGGCGAGGTCGACGCTGTAGATGGCGCTCGGCGAGGTGCTCGCGGAGAGGCGGTGGCCATCGGAGAAGTGACCACGTGTCGGACCGGATTCCACCACCGGTATATCGGTTTTCTCAGCGAAGGCGCGTAATTCATCCCAGGCCTTGCTGTAGAAGACACCCATGCTGGCGACAATCATGGGGCGCTTGGCCTTTTTGATCATGTCGATGGCTTTGTCAATGTCTTTGGGATCGGGATAGGCCTTGGCCTCGGTACGGTACTTGGTTTTGTCGTAATAGGCATCGAGGTCTAGCGGACTTTCAATGGTGGACGCCCGACCAGCGGCCTCCGATACGAAATCCAGATGCACGGGGCCCGGTACGCCGGACTTCAGTTGGCGGAATGCATAACCCGCGTATTCGTGAACGCGTTCCTTGCTGACGATACGTTTCCCATATTTTTTGATGCCTTCGGTAGTGGGCTGCTGGTATCCGCGCTGGATTCCGCGCTGGGTATCGTCTCCGCGCAGGGACATGTTGCTGGCAAGCACGAGCAGGGGTGTGTGGCAGGCGTGGGCTGCAGCGATGGCGCAGATCATGTTGGTGAATCCCGGGCCTTCTGTTCCTGAGGCGGCAGCAACTTCACCGGTCACGCGAATGAAGGCATCGGCCGCAGAAGTCATCTGGCCTTCCTGGCGACCGCCGTAGGTTGGAATGCCCTGGTTGGCGAGTGCGGAGAGAATTGAATAGTTGCCGGGGCAGCAGAAGAGCGCGGCCAGGCCTTCGTCTTTACAAGCCTTCGCGAAGATGTCGGCGCCCCTGGCCGGGAATTGGAAGGGGGTTTCGGCGTGGTCTTCGACGCCGTCAAAGAATTCGGTGGGCGCGGCGATATTCGTGTAGTCGTCTGGAGTGGAGGCTTCAGCATGTTGCGCGGCCATTGCGGCACTCACGGCTCCCGCGCCCGCTGCGGCTGATTTCATGAAGGTGCGTCGACTCGCGTTGACGGGTTCTTCGGTAGATTTGGTTTTGGTCTCTGCTTTCTCGCTCATAATCTTCTCCGGGTGGACAACTTTGTGTTCATCAATTTTTCTTGGCCAGTGTGCGGACGTAGTTGACGACGTGCCAGATTCGTTCGTCAACGAGTCGATCCTCAAAGGCTTCCATTTCGTTTTCGGTACCTTCTTTGATTATTTTGAATATATCACCGTCGCGGTTGCCATACAACCAATTGGAATCGGTGAGGTCGCTGGGGGCAGTATCGAGGAATTCGCGCATTTCTGTATCCCCTTTACCGTCTTTGCCGTGGCAGGTGATGCAAAAGCGCATATAGAACTGTTGTCCGCGACCCTGGGAGGCGTAATCGGCTTCGACGGGGTTCTCGAGCACCTCGTCTTCAATGATGACTTTGGGTTGTCCATCTTCCATGGG
>JAYGCN010000032.1:0-1650 GCA_046583315.1 Candidatus Hydrogenedentota bacterium | reverse complement strand
AGCCGGCAAATGCGAAAAGTCCTGCCGCAAAAAACGACAGAACTCGATTGGTTTTCAGTTGTGCTCTCATATAGTGATTATTTGTTTTTTCTGTTTGGTGACTGAACTCAGCGGCGTTTCTAAGCTTTTAGGCTCGGAAGTCAATAAATATTGCCGTGTTTTTTTTGCCGCCTTCCCTGCGGTCCTCTTCACCTCTGCGTTAAGCTGAAAACCCGATTCGGTTTTTTGCTTGTTTTCAGGTCACGGGCGGCTGTCTGCTCCTCGCCGATGTTTTCGCGCGCTTGGCCAAGGGCAGGTTGAGTTGCCGTGCTCATGACTTACTGCCGTGTGGTGGCTTTCTCTCGTGTTGTTCCCGCTGGAAACAGCAAAGCCCACCTCACGGTGGGCTTTGCGTTCGGCAAGCTTGCTGGGCGCTGCTTACTCCAGATCCTTTATCCGGTAGTAGCCGGATTCTCCCGTTGTGTTCTTCTCCACGTCGAAGAAGTTCACCGGGCTGTTTTCAAACGTTTCGCCCACGTCTTTCCACCGCACGACGCCTGCGGCGTCCGGGGTAAGGGTGTCGGCCCGTTGCACTTGGTATTTCGCGGCGCTACCGGTCCACCCGATGAGGATGCCTCCATTGAAGGCTTCGAACCTAACGATGGTGGTCTTCCTCTCGAGCAGGCTGTCATCGCCATGCACATGGACGAAATAGGTTTGCTCGATGATGTCGCCATTATCCGTCTCGGCGCGCAACTCGATGTAGTCGCTCTCCGCGTCGGCCGGCACTTCCCACGTGACGATGTTATTCTCCACCGTGAGACCTTTCGGCCCGTTCAGCAGCATCACTTCGTATGCCTGCCCGTCTGTGAACACATTCGGCGTGTACGAGTAAGTTGTGCCCTTGATCGCCGTCAATGGCGGGTCGCTGAGGAATGTGAGCGTATCTTCGCGGTACGACACCCCGTTCAGGAGGTGACTTGGGAAAACATTGATCTCGAATTCCTGCGTGGCCCCTTGGTCGTGAACGTCGAAGGTGAATTCTCCGTTCTCCAACGGATCGTCCTCTCCCTTGTGCTCTTTGACGGAGATGACCACACGTTGCATCCCTTCCTGTTCGGGTGTTGGTTTCCACGTGACCAAGCCGGACGCCTTGTCGATCTCCATACCGTTCGGCGCGAGTACGAGCGTCCATTCAACCTCCGTGCGAACCTGCTTCGTGAAATCATCAACGATCTCAGGATTGTGCTCGTCGCCGTCGAAGAATGTGGGGCGATAGTTCCAGTCGTAGCCAACTGTGGCTTTGTCGCGTGCGTTCGAGGTGATCGACGGCGGCGTGCCGCCGGGGTAGTTCGTCGGAACGACCCGGTGAACCACTTTGGCGCTGGACTCGATGAAATCCCCATTCACAGACAGTACTGCCACGTAGTAAGGGAATCCGTTCTCCAGCCCTTCGATTTTTACATCGCTGAACTGCGTCTGACCCGACAACGGATAAACCATCTGGCTGCCGAGAATCTTGTCGAATGAGGGGCTCTTTGAGTACACGACGTTGTAGTAGTCCACCCGCTCGTCGGCCACGGCATCCCAGGCAACGGTGAAGCTGTTCGGGCCGGCGAGTGTTGCCATTTGCTCAACGCTGTCCGGCGCGTTGTCCATGTCGATGTAGAT
>JAYGCN010000165.1:0-2487 GCA_046583315.1 Candidatus Hydrogenedentota bacterium | reverse complement strand
GCCCCGCACCTGCTTCAACGCCAAACACTGAAACCGAGCAATAAACCCCGCACCAATAAACCCCATCCGAACTCGTGACATGTGATCGATCCTTTTTTCCCTAAAGCTAACCCTCTACGTATATCAAAGCAAGAGTCAACGATGCGAACAGAGCAAGTGTACAAAGCAACGGGAAAAATATGGACTCTAGGCTAAAGAGTATTGATATGTTCTGCGCCTACTGATAGGGTAAGCTCTTACGTAAATAAATACTTATACCAGGTGTTAGATGAAATTCATGGGAGAATAAGATGTTTAGACGGCGAATGGCTCTACGTTTGACCAGGACCTTTCACAGCATATTTATCCATGTTGCTATCGTACTACTCCCCGTCGCATCTATCGCCGATGATGTCGAATTCGGCTTCGCCTACGGCACGGCAGGCGGATTTCAAATCGAGGGAAACGCGGTGGCCGTGGACGCTTCCGGAAACGCCTACACAACAGGATACTTTGAGGGTACCGTCGACTTTGATCCTGGTGCAGGTGTATTCGACCTGGTCTCTACAACGCGCTGGGATATCTTCATAACCAAACTTGATAGCAACGGCGACTTCGTATGGGCGAAGTCTTTCGGTGTATCCGGCGGCGAGCAAGACATCGGATGGGGTATCGCTGTCGGCCCGTCTGGAAACGTCCACGTTGGAGGTAAATTCCACAACACGATAGACTTCAATCCCGGAGCAGGTACAAACAACCTTACCAGCGCCGGAAGTTCAGATGCGTTTATCCTGAAGCTCGACTCCAACGGAAATTTCCTTTGGGCAAAATCTATGGGCGGAACGGGCTGGGAGGAATGTAACGACATCGACATCGATTCTTCGGGATACATCTATTCCATCGGCAGATTTAGGGGAACCGCAGATTTCGATCCGAATGGCGGAATCTCGAATTTGGTAAGCGCGGGCAATGAGGACATCTTCGTTCAAAAGCTGGATTCCTCAGGCAATTTCGTATGGGCCAAAAGGTTGGGCGGGACCGGAATTGATTATGGTCATGGTATTGCGGTCGATTCGTCCGGCAACGTATTGACCACCGGATTTTTTCAAGATTCAGCCGACTTTAATCCTGGCCCAGGTACGGCAACGCTCAACAGCGTCAACGGTTCGTTCGACATCTTTGTCAGCAAGCTCAATTCCACTGGTAACTACGTATGGGCAAAAGCCATGGGTAGCTCCGGCACCGACGAAGGGAATGATGTGGCCGTTGATGTGGCCGGAAACGTATACACCACCGGCAAATTCACCGGAACCGCCGATTTCAATCCCGGCGCCGGAACCAACAATCTAACGAGCAACGGGGGCGACAACACATTTATCCAAAAGTTGGATTCCTCGGGCAATTTCACGTGGGCGAAATCCATCGGAGGCAACGCCGGTATTTGGGGAGATGTCGGATGGGATGTCATCGTCGATGAGAGCGGAAGCGTCTATACAACAGGAACGTACGCCGGAACAGTTGATTTTGACCCGGGCGCTGGCACGGCAAATTTAAATGGGAATACCGCTTCTATCTTCGTTCAAAAATTATCCACCACGGGTAACTTCGTTTGGGCAAAATCCATGGGTGACGACTTCTTTGGTGGTTCCATTGGCTACGGGATTACACTTGATGCAACCCGAAACGTGCACACGACAGGCCTGTTCGCCGGCACGGCGGTTGATTTCGATCCCGGAGCGGGCGTGGTTAATTTAGCCTATTCGGTAAAAGGTGCCTTTGTTAGCCGACTTGACGTCCAAAAACTCTCCATCGTCTACGCGAATTTTGACACTGGTCTTTCCAGCGCTATCGGTGGCGAAACCGACCCAGTCGATAGCGTACAGGCTGCCCTCAATCGGGCCGAATCGGGAGGCCTCATCAAGATCGCCGCAGGAACCACATCCGAAACCGCGACCATTAGCGACAATATCACCCTTCAACGCAACGGCTCGACTGGCACCGTCATCATCGGCGACACGATCCCCGCAGCAGACGATCACAAAACACATCCCACCAGTGGTTACATCACCAATCAGCGAAGGGACTGAGATTGCAAATAAAAGCGCCTCACCAGAGCATGCGGCTCACGGTTCAGAGACTCCATCCTCAATAAATGCGCTCCCGTTTCGTGCCAAAATCCGATTTTTTTGATCCCTATCAAGGCGCACGACACCATGATTTATCCATTCTCCATGTGTATACTCACAAAAAAGGTATTGAGTTTGGGAGCGAGGCATTGAGCGAAACGATGGGGGCAGAAGAAGCGTGGACCGAGGAGGATTGGGCACAGGAATGGGTCACATGGTGCGCCGATCAGTGCGCACCGGCTCCAAAAACCGCCAAGCGTCGTAATCTCCCGGCACCGGCATGGCAGGTCTGGCTAACCGCCTCTCTTCCGGTGCTAATGCTACTACCCTTTCTCGACAAAGCCTTCCACATTGACGACACTGTATATCTTCGAGTCGCTCA
>JAYGCN010000149.1:0-6951 GCA_046583315.1 Candidatus Hydrogenedentota bacterium | reverse complement strand
CATAGTATTTTCCAAATTCTTTTGGTCTTACCTTTTCTTATCAAAGAAACTGAACATCTGTATCTTCTAAATGCGCAGCATTATCCGGTTTTCTTTTGTTTTACCTTTCTTTTTCCCCAAAAGAAAGGTAAGCGTCGTTGCGGGCTTGTTCGAGGAGGCGTACGTCGCGGACGAGATCGGCGATACGAAAGTCGCTCATGCCCGACTGGCGCGTGCCGTATAATTCCCCTGAGCCACGCTGTTTCAAATCCTCTTCGGCAATTTTGAACCCGTCATTCGTGGCGCACAAGGCTTCGATACGCTGTTTGCCTTCCTTCGTTTTCGGCTTGCCCACGAGGAAACAATGGGATTGTGCCTTGCCACGCCCGACGCGACCTCGTAGCTGGTGTAACTGCGTCAGGCCAAAGTTTGATGCGTCTTCGATGATCATAATTGTCGCGTTGGGACAGTCAATGCCGACCTCAATTACCGACGTACTGAACAATACCTGTACATCACCATTTGAAAAGGCCGTGAGAATCGATTCTTTCTCTTCTGATTTCATGCGACCATGCAACAAGGCCGTCGTTAATTCCGAGAAAGGGCCGCTCGACAGCACCTCATAGTGGTCCACCACATTCTTCACGGCCCGCGTTTCCGATTCCTCCACGAGCGGACACACGATGTACGCCTGATGCCCCGCGTCCACCTGTTGAAACACGTAGTCGTGCATGCCGGGAATCTTGCCGGGAGTCACATACGATGTCTTGATGGGGAAACGTCCCGGCGGCAACTCGTCAATCAAAGAGAGGTCGCATCCCCCGTATACCGTGATGGCGAGCGTGCGCGGGATGGGAGTGGCCGTCATTTGAATTACGTCGGGCGAATCTCCCTTGCCCAACAGATTCTGACGCTGCATCACGCCGAAGCGATGCTGTTCATCCACGATGACCAGGCCCAGTTTCTCGAAGGTGGTTGATTTTTGAATCAAGGCATGGGTACCCACCACGATTTTGATGGCCCCACGCGCCAGCGCATCCCGAGTGCCTGCTGCATCCTCGCTGGCCCCCGTCAACAGCGCGACGGGCACTCTCAACGGCTCGAATATCTCAAGCAAGGTCTTGTAATGCTGCTCCGCCAACACTTCCGTGGGCACCATGCAGGCCACCTGATACCCCCCATCCACGGCCGCAGCCATGGCATGGCACGCGACCAGGGTTTTGCCGCAACCGACATCGCCCTGCAGCAATCGACGGGTCGGAAACGACGAAGCCATGTCGCCCAGGATGTCGTCTACGGCACCTGACTGTCCCTGCGTGAGTGTGAAGGCCAAATTCTTTCGAAACTGGTCAAGCACGGCCCCATCTACTGTGTGCTGAATGCCGTCTCCGGCATCCACGCGCGCCTTTCGGTCCTCAAGAATTTTTATCTGGAGCGCATACAGCTCCTCATACACCAGACGGTCACGCGCGCGGTTGGCCTGTTCCATCGATTCGGGATAATGCACGGCACGGATGGCCTCGCGGGCGGTGGGATAATCGTAGGACTCGCGTAAGGTCTCTGGTAAGCCCTGCTCCGGGACGTCTTCTATCCCTTCAAGCGCCGTGGCGATCCAGCGTCGGATCATGCGTTGCGAAATTTTCTCGGTCAGGCAGTAGATCGGCACGATGCGTCCGGTGCTCAGCTGATCGTCGTCGTCCCCGGTCAGGATTTCGTATTCCGGGTTCTTCAGGCACAGTCCCTGATATTTGCTCACGTCACCAGACAGCACGACCGTCTTTCCCTCCTGGAAACTGTTCGCGAGAAATCCGCGACCGAACCAGGAGGCCTTGATGGGACCTGAATCGTCTTCGATCTGCACCACGGCCATGTTGGAACGTCCGCGAAGGCGAATCATGCGCGATGAAATGACCGTGCCGCTGACGGTTACGGTGTCCCCCTCTGAAACGGAGCCGATCGGCGTTAGTTTGCGTCGATCGTCATAGTCCCTTGGGAAATGATGAATGAGATCGTTGAGGGTCTCGATACCGAGATTGGCGAGCCGCTCGGCAAAGGATGGCCCTATCCCGTCCAAGCCATCTATAGAATCTCCAGCATGCACGCGATACGGTACTCCCCCTTAAACGAGTGCGACCACGCCGCACATCTTGCTATGATACTCCCATGTCCACGACGCAGGAATCAATAAAGAGCGACCACGATGCTCCGACCCCGCCCGTCGAATCACGCGCCGGCGCTGCGCGATTTCTCGGAAGCTTCCTGATTTTGGTAACGCTGATTCTTATTGTATATCACTTCAACATCAATTCCTCAGCAAACATCCGCTACCTATACATTGTAGCCAAATCGACATCCGCTATTCTGGACGTTGTCGGATATGAAAGCGAGGTCGACATTTATCGCGATCATTATTCACCGAAGATTCTGCGTGATGAATTAACACTCTGGGGGCTTGAAAAACACGTAAATCCCGATAGTGACGCTCCACTCAGTGCATGGGAATTCTGGTGCCACAGTGCCGAGCAGGCCATTCGTCAGGGAGTTGGGCTCACCGAACACGGTCCCTCCGTATTCTTCGTTGCACGCGACGGGACACCGACCCGCGAATTCACGTTTCGTATCGTTCCCGGATGTGGCGCGATTCCCTCAATGGCGATTTTTTTTTCGGCGGTTTTTGCATTCCCCGCTGCGTGGCGCAAGAAACTTACAGGTATCGCATGTGGCCTTCTCGTGTTGTTCGGGATCAATCTGGGACGTCTTGTCGTGCTCGCCCACATTGGCGCCTACGATTCCACCGAAACGCATCACTGGTTCACCTTCGCTCACGAGTACGTGTTCCAGGCGGTCTTTATGCTGTTTGTGGGGACGGTCTGGCTGGTCTGGGTCGAGTGGGTCAGGCATGAACAGGAGAAGGCCTGATGCACCTGCGCAAAGTCTGGATATTCATCGGCAAGTTCGTACTCGTTGCGCCTCCGATATGGATTCTGTGGTGGTCGATACTTCCCGGTTACGCCTGGCTTGTCGGGCAGATCAGCGGTACCGCGATACAGCTTTTTAGTTCCGCGCCCGTCGAAGCAATGCGCATCGTCACCAACGAAGACCTCTTTCTCAATGCGGGTACATCAATTGTATTCACGAGTGACGGAGCGGAATACCCCTTTGATATTGCGTCTCTCGTAGGCAATCTGCCGACCTTGATTGTGTTGTTGCTGGCGACGCCGGGCATCAAAGTTCCTAGGCTTGTGCGAGGAATCGGAATCGGGACGATGGTGCTCGCTCTGGCACACGTTGGATTCGTCGCAGGCGCGTTTGTTTTGCGGAATGAGATTCAGTCCACCCCGGAAATCCCTACGGCCCTTGGGTATGTCCTCTTGACGCTACCCTTCGCCTTGTGGATCGTACTTACTCAGGCAGTGGGTGTGGGCACGGATCAGGCCGATTCACCCGCTACGAACGACTCCTGAACACGGAGGCGAGCTGTTCCTTGTTGGAGGAGCGATTCACGAGGATCTGCATGGCTTCGATTGATGTGGGATTGTCGACCATCTGTTGCGCGGCTTTTTCGCGTTGAAAGTCCAGACCTCTATCATGATGCCACTTCTGAATGCCCTCGGCCACGGCGAGCCGCGTCACGCTGCCCAATAGAACATCATCTTCATCAATCACCGGTAACGCTGGAAAATTACACTGTATAAAGACCTGAGCGACGGTAAGCAGATCGTTGCCAGGGTGCAAATATTCGTTAATGGTTGACATAATATCGCGCGCCGTACGCCCCGTCATGTTGTATTGATGCGCGGTGGCTTGCAGACGAAGGCAGTCCTTCTCGGTGAGAAAGCCGATCACGCGATTCCCTTCAAGAACCGGCAACCCAGAGACTTTCTTGGCAATCAGCAAATCGACCGCCTCGTAGACCGGTGTGTCCGGTGCTACGCTGAAACGAGTCTCACACATGATATCCTTCACCAATGGAGCTTTGTGCATACCTGACCTCCTCGTGTGCGCTACAGCCCATACCGCAGGACTATAGTTTACCGCATTTTCCTTTATTTAGGTAACAATTATGCACACTTCCGTCATTTCCCCTTGAAAACACAGGACTTAGCAACGTAGGATCACCTCCCGAAACGACACTACCAATCGGAGTATCCCGTGGAAAAAGAATGGCAAATTAAGTGCGACCAATGGCTCGATGAAATGCAGGATCACCTACGCGACGAGTTACTTCCTTACTGGTTCAGCAGAGGCATTGACAACGAATATGGCGGATTTATTACCTATTTCGATGCCGATGGGGACCCCACTGGAGAGACCGAAAAGACGCTGGTCTCCCAATTACGCATGATTTTTACGTTTTCGGAGATTCACCGCTTTGGATTCGGTCAAGAACAGGCCCTGGGCATCGCGCAGCAGGGTTTCGAGTTCCTCATCGAGCATTTTTGGGACGAGACCCACGGCGGCTGGTTCTGGACCACGGAGCAGGACGGCACCCCCATCAATCGCAGCAAACTTGGCTATGGGCACACCTTCGCGATGCTGGCCCTGAGTGAATACGGCATGGCCTCGGGCGATCTGCGGGCGATGGACTATGCGGTCAAAACTTTCGAGACGATTCAGACCTTTGCGGCGGACAATTTGCATGGCGGCTACTACGAATTTCACGAAGAAGATTGGACGAAGAAGGCTCCGGGCGTGTACGGAGGCGATCGCAAATCGCTGGACGTACACATGCACATCATGGAAGCCCTCACGAATATGTTTGAAGCCACGGGCGCCCAGATATACCATGACCGCTGCGTCGAAGTCATCGAACTCATTTTCGCACGTATGCTTCATCCCGAACACAAGACGGGCATGATGCAGTTCTTGCCCGATTGGACACCGTCACGCGCGCTTATCTTCAAAAACGTTTGGGGATCGGATCGCGACGTGGATGACCCCGAGGGGCGTCCGCTCAATAACACTTCCTACGGACACAATACCGAGTTTGTGTGGCTCTTGAATCATGCGATTCATATTCTGGATCTCGATCCGGATCGGTATCGTCCAACCATGAAGACGATCATGGAACACGCGATACGCAACGGGATCGACTGGGACAATGGCGGCCTCTACTGCGAAGGCCCGCTTGATGATGGCCCGGCTCGCGAGACGAACAAGGAATTCTGGCAACAGGCCGAGGTCATGATCGCCCTACTGGATGGTTACTTGACCTGGAACGAACCGGAGTACCTCAAGGCGTACGAGAATCTGCACCGTTTCGTATTCGATGTCGGCATCAATCATGACGTCGGCGAATGGTATCCCCTCTTCGACAAAGAGAACAATCCTCTGGCCGATTACATGGGCCACGCCTGGAAAATCAATTACCACACCGTGCGCTCGGTACTGCTTTGCGAGAAGAAATTATTGAAACTCACAATGCCCGAGCAAAGCGAAAACACCCTGCCCGCTGGACCGTAGCAACCCCCGTAATGGTGCGAAGGAAGTCGCGCTCGTCATTGAACAGGATCCAAGCCTTACCACGAATATTCTTCGGCAAGCAAAGATAGGGCGTTAAGCCTGCTCTCTCGATCCCTTAGAGATCCTACCTCCCATCATCCGCGAAGAGACCCCGTCAGTCCGCCACGTGCTTCGCTATTGCCCGGAACATCTCAATATGCGTCGGTTCTGAGAGATAATCGTCCTCGAGGTAGAGATGATTCGCGCCGTTTTTCGCAATAACGACCTTCTTCACAGTGTTCACATAAATCATCTGGTTGTACACGCCGATCGCCAGAAACTCTCCGTCCGAGTCCACCGGAATCCACCATTGAAAACCATATCCCATGCCTTCCGGATCCATGCGATCCGTGCCTGGAAGCAAATGAGGCGCGTCCGCTACGGTCGAGGCCTTTACCCAGTCCACTGACACGATCTGATCGTCACCCCTACGCCCGTCGTGCATATACAATAACCCGAAGCGCGCATAATCCCTCAGCACCGCATTCAGAAATCCAAAGGTCAGCTCCAGTCCCTTACTATCAACCGACCAATACGCGTTCGACTCAGCACCGAGCGGTTTCCAGATTTTTTCTTCGAAATAGGATGTCACCGATCGCCCAACGGCCTCAGTCAACAGCATGCCCAGCACCTGCGTATCCATGCTAACATAATGATTCACCGTGCCCGGCTCCAGTTCGTTCTCGAGCGACAGTATAAATTCGTCTATCGGCGTGTCAAATGCCAGCATGCGCCCCATGCGGTTGATATCCGAATCGAAATCCGCGTGGTCCTCGTTGAACCGAACGCCTGATGACATTTGTAAAATGTCCTTGATCGCAACACCGTCGTAACCACTATTTTTCAGTACCGGGACATATTTCGTTACAGGATCCGTGATATCGTCGATATATCCTTCTTCCACCGCAATCCCGACCATCGCCGAAGTGAATGATTTGGCCACTGACCAGGATATGTGTTTCGTGGCATCATCGCTCCCTTCGAAATACTCCTCATACACGATCTCGTCCTCGTGCAACACGATCATGCCCAAGGTACGCACCTCCGCCATGTATTCTTCGACATCGATCGTTTCATCGCCGAACTCGAAAGTCTCCGGTAACCTCGACTCGCGACGCTCCAATTCCCATACCTTCTCACCATGCTGCACCATCGAGGAATCCAAAATACTGTCCATCGAACGGAAGTTGTCCGCAATGTACGGTTCGTCGAACAGCCGCACGACCTTCTGCAAGCGAATCAGATCACCGGCGTATCGAGAGAAAAGAAAACTGGCCGTTATCAGGGCCCCTACCAGTCCAACCACAAAAATCTTGAATCCGTGCGAACGCATAAAACTCTTCTCCCTAATATCGGTAAAATATCGCCGAATGATACGCCTTTTCTGAGCAATTCGGCAACGTTAAAGACCTCATCGCTTCCCAACACCATCACAACAAAAGCGGTCTGAACGCCAATCGGCCTTTCATT
>JAYGCN010000011.1:0-92561 GCA_046583315.1 Candidatus Hydrogenedentota bacterium | reverse complement strand
CCGCTTGGGGGTTATGGTGAACGAGAAAATGCGCCGGCTGTGGGTGTGCACGACAATACGATGGCCAAGGCGTTGATTTTGAAGCAGGGCGACAAGAAATTTGCGCTGGTTACGCTGGATCTGTTGGGCGTGCCGCGCTCGCTGCGTGATGAAATTCTGAAACGGCTGGATGGCACGGGCATCGGCTCGGACAACCTGCTACTGGCGGCCAGTCACAGTCACGCGTCGGTTGAGATGAACGCGATGAACCGGAACAATGTTTTTCAGAACAAGAATATTGGCATTTATGACGAGTTTCTATTGATGTACAACGCTGACAAGATTGCCGAGGTCATCATTAACGCGAATAAATCTTTCGAGCCGGTGTCCGTGGGTTCGGCTTCAGTCATGGTGCGGGGTCTGAATGCGAATCGTCGCGGAAATAAACGAACCGACGATGAGATGGTAATCCTCCGACTAGACGATGCGCAGGGCAATCCGAAAGTGGTCTTTATCAATTACGCGGCGCATCCCACCTTCATGGGCTCAGAAACGATGGAGGTTTCCGCCGGATGGCCGGGCTATCTGCAACGTGAAGTAGAAGGATTTATGGGCGAAGGCGTGATGTGTATGTACGCGAATGGCGCGCAAGGTGATTTGCGTCCGACCGGAGCTTCGGGTCCGAGTGAATTTGCGCGGGCCGAAGACTACGGACGCAAGCTGGCCGTGTACGCGTTGGATTTGGTGCCGACAATCAAAACGATGCCGAACGTAGAATTGAAATTCGCAATGCACACGCTGGAGCTGCCGGAACGCACGCCGCCGAAGGCCCTGCTCGATTCAGCGGGACCGGAATATGGCCTCACACCGGATAATATACAGGCACTGATAGAAGCACTCGTGCCGGAGAGCTCCTATGTAACCGCGTTCCAGCTTGGCGACTTCACGGCTGTGTCCACACCAGGCGAAATGACGACGATTCTCGGACTCGAAGTGAAGAATACGTTGAAGAAGTCAGGAGCCAAACACGCAATCATCGTCGGACTCGGCAACGAATGGATCAGCTACATCCTCAGCCCTGAAGAGATGTATCAGGGCGGTTATGAACCCGGCGTGTCCTTTTACGGCGACCAATTTGGGCCAACCGTCGTGAAGCAGATGATCGCTGCGGGCAAGGACATATTGAAGTAACGGGGTTACTTCGCCAGTACCAGATTCGATTCGCGGATTCGGTCGAGCATGTAGCCGCGGTGGTTTTTGCGGGTGATGGTGAAGGGGTCTTGACCGGGGTTGCTGGCTCTGAAGTCGAAATTCCACACTGCGGCGAGGTCGCACTCGGTTATCACAATGGCGGACAGCAATCGTTCGAAGTCTTCTGCAATTTCGGCATCGGTTTGGAAATCTTTGTTGCTGGTGCCGAATTCGCCGACGAATATGGGTTTTTTTGTGTCGCGACCAACTTGTTTTACCAAACCCAATAGTTCTTCGTAACTCGCGTGATGGCCGTCTTCATAGCGGTCGTCCCGCGTGTGTTGCGGATAAAGGTGTACCGAAATAAGATTCATCGGGTCGGGATTGATGAGCTCCAGATTCGTTTTTTGTTCTTTTCGCGTATCGACGGGTCGCCATTCACGGATGTGCCTAATACGTTCGGCGAAAGCGCGAGGCATGGAGTTGCCGGAGGTGATGGGGCGTTGTTTATCGATGGCGCGCACCACCTTGGCGAATTCGGCGAAGGCAACGAGGATATCCGGCGTTTCGATTTCGTCTTGCTGTGAACGTGACTCGGGCGTGCCCAGTTGCGGCACGATGGGGCCACGATGTTCGGCGGCATTCGGCAAATCCACGGCGAGATTGTATTCGTTGCCGAATTCCCAGGCCCATACGGAGGGAGAATCGAGGTACCGGGCGACGAGGGTTCGCGTGTATTCGCGCATGAAGGCGATCGTTTTGGAGTTTGGATCTCCCCATGCACCGCGCGGCTCCCCCACGATATCCGGCACGGCGAAATCTGCCCAGAACAGACTCATGACGAGGCCGATATTGTGTTCTTCGGCAGACTGAACCACGTCGTCGAGTCGCGTGAGGTAGAACTCTCTATTGTTTATATATTCTTCAATCGATTTCGGCCAGAAGGGGATGGCGGCGATGCGTGCAAAGGGAATCTTCTCGACTTCGAGATCGGCGAAGCCTTGTCGGTAGGAAGTGTCGCCGGGATCGTCTATCACGCGCCAGAACGCATCAACGTAATTCACCCCGATTGCGCGATAAGGAGCACCATCGCGCAGGAGCTCACCGTTTGGAGAAACCGTGACTTCCTGTGCTGCGGCTGGTGTCGCGACGAACAGAACAGCGAATGCGACGCCGATTAACGAATGCTTCAGGCCATGTTCAGGGATGTTGATTTCAATGTACCCTTGTTAGCGAACGTTTGCCTGGGCATCAAGCACGGATTTGAAGTCCTGGGCGAGTTTTTTGGTGGATCCGACGGCCCAGAAATGGGTGAAGTAGAAATGCGGATCTTCGTCGGTCATGTGATTGTGTAGCGCGACGACGTGGATACCTGCGACGCGCATGGCCTGCAAGACGGGTTGAACTTCCGGGCCGGTCATGATGAAATCGCCGTCCATGGCAGCGCGGTCGTCGTTTCCGGAGAAGGCCGCCCAGCTGGATAGCCCCATCGTGCCGCCGATGGTGATGCCGTGCATTTTACCTTCGCGCGGGAAGGCCACTTTGACGACACCGTTGTTGGGTTTGCTGGCGGTGCCAAGAATTTCGTTGATGGGCGCGGCATCGATGTTGCCGGCGGTTAGGGCTGGTCCCGGAAAACGCAGGGCGGGGATTGGATTGTCAGAGCGAATGACTTTGATGGCATCCCACATGTCTTTGACTGCGGCGGCGAGTTCGACCGGGTCGCCCTGTCCGCCGATGTGCATGAAATAGACTTTGGGAGTGTCGTAGAAGAAGTGATTGTGCAAGGCCGTGATTTCCAGTCCTCCGGCGAAGGCGGCATCCATGGCCGCGTCGACTTCGTCCTGAAACACGACCGTATCGCCCATCACCATTGCGCCATTTTGTGATTCCTTGAAGGCCGCCCAGGAACCGAGACCCGCTTGCGGTTTGAAAGGCATGCCGTCCACCAGGACCTCAACATCGGAGCGCGACCAACCGATACGCACGACACCGTCGGGCTGGGTGGTGGCCTGGGTATCAGCCGCTTCGCCTATGGCCTCGGCATCGAGGGCGAAACTTTGCGGGACGATTGCGAGGGTGACCATCAGAAACATTATCAGGCACGGATTGCGTCGTATCATGAAACATCTCCTTGTCGCGTGGCGGGAAAAAACGAAATTGTATAACATCTACTATATCACCCCTAGGCGTCGTTAGATCCAGCGCGAGCGGGCCTGCGCAATGAGTGTGTCCGGGTCGTCAGCCGTAATACGATGCAGGTACTGCTGCCCGTCAGCAGTACCGTTCTGCTGACGATGGCTTCCCGAAATCAATTGATCGTTGAGCCGTAGCTCTCTTTTATAGTCAAGCTCGAACTCCGCCAGTCTCGCCTGTTGCACCACGTCGTGAGGAAGCGCATCCACACACCAATCGAAATAGCGTGCACTGTTGGCGTGGCGATTGCTGTCGAGATCGCTCCAGAGGACGCGAAAATTCATCGTGTGCCCGGATTCCACTGGAATGTGGAATTTCTCAAATGAGTTTTCCAGGCCGCGATCTGGGTGTACGCCGTAGTGCTCGGAGATAAAATCGGGCATGCGAACGGCGCGTTTTTTCTCGACGTGAATCGTCAGCCAACGGGACGTGCCACGCACCAAAACTTCGTCGGCATTGTTCAGGACGTTATATTCCCGAACGGCATAGAGCCCCGAAAAATAGGATCCCCACGTGCGAATTCGAAGCTGATCCAACAGCATCGGCGGTGAATCGACGACAAAATGAATTCGATTCAGCATCCACACGTAGCCTCTTGCGAGAAGCTCGGGCCCCGATAAATTGCGCGCGGCACTGTGAGCCAGAGCCGCATCTTGCATAGACCCATAGAGCGCGCCCGGCGTGATTCGGTCGAACTGATCCACGTCGCGTTGACGCACCTCGAAGGGGTATTCGAATACGACGGGTTGATTATCCGATGTTGGCTGGGACATATTTTGCGAAACCCGGTTGTTGAATCAAGGGGTCATCCCATTGCATGCTCAATTAGATCCCTTGCAACGCCGTCATCGGTATGTTCCAGACTCGGACGCGTTTGCGTTTCCAGGTGTAGGAGATTGCGATACCGTCATTGGTTTTGATGATGGCCGGGTAGGAAAATTCTTTGCCCTTTTCCGATTCCAGGCTGGCGAAGTCTTTCCAGGTTTCACCGTTGTCGTGGGATACGGCGAGATTGAGCGGACTACGTGAACCCCAATTTCTGGCAACCGGATTGTACACGAGAATCAAACGGCCGCCTTCCAGCTGCAACACGTCCACGCCGCTGTTGTTGTTCGGTAGACCGCTGGGTTTCAAGGGGGACCAGGTCTTACCGCCATCATTGGAATCAGAACGACCGATGACCTTACCGGTCGTGCGAAAGAACCCGCGAATCTTATTCTTCTCATACTCCCAAAGCGTCGGCTGAATCGCCCCCTTGCCCCGGATGACCTTTCGATCAATTTCGATGTCGTCGGAACGAGTCCAGGTCTTGCCGAAATCATCTGAACGATCAGCGAAGGGTTTCCAACCATCCAATTCCGTCGACGCTCCGGCGAGCCAGGTGCCGTCTTGTAACAGGATAGGTTTGTTTTTGACCGGTCCGCGTCCGCCGTTGTCTCCGGGCACGAGCTCGGTGGCTTCGCTCCAGGTCTTTCCGTCGTCGGTACTGGTTATCCAGTAGGTCTGCCAATGCGGGATTTCGGGCCCCACTTTGAAAAAGAGGTGAATGCCCGAGCGCGGATCCCGGAAAAATACGGGGTTCCAGTGTGCGGTCTCATTGACTTTTACTTTTGTGTCGAGAGGCCCCCACTTTCCATTTGAATAGCGTGCGATGTAGATTGCGACGTCTGGATTTTTTTCGCCGGTGCCCGCAAACCAGGCCGCGAGGATATCGCCCGACTCGGTCTGGACGATAGTTGAGGCGTGGCAGCTTTTGAAAGGGCGGTCATCTTCGAACACGAAGTTGACCGTTGCGCCTTTATCGAGCAAGACGACCGGATCGATGATGGGTGGACCGGCGACCGCGATGCCCGTCAGTGCAAGGAAGAGTGTCAATGTGCTTCGAAAGATCATAGTAGCGGCCTCGGTAGGGGTTGGGTTTTCAACGGGTTCTAGTATACGGGAATAGTCGAATCAATTTCGTGGGACCAGCTGGTGATCCCGCCGGTCATGTTCAGGACTTTTTCGTAACCATTTTCGATCATCCAGTCCTGGGCCTGCGCACTGCGACCGCCCATTTTGCAATGCACGATAATGTCGGCCGATTTGTCGATGGCTTTGATGCCTTCTTCGAAGTCACTGAGGGGAATCAAAATAGCCCCTTCGATTTTTGCTATTTCATATTCTTCCGTTTCGCGCACGTCGATCAAAATAAAGTCGTCGCCGTTATCCATTCTTGCTTTCGTGTCTTTCACTGAAATTTCCAAGGGACTTTCTCCTTCGTGGTCGGTTTCCTCAGGGATACCGCAAAATTCTTTGTAGTCAATAAGCTCGGTTAGGGTGGGATGGTCGCCGCATACCGGACATTTTGGATCGCGTTTCAGTTTCACCTCCCGAAACTTCATCGCGAGTGCGTCGAATAATAGCAAACGTCCAATCAAGGGTTCGCCTTTTCCCAGGATTAACTTGATGGCTTCGTTGGCCTGAATGAGGCCGACAATGCCGGGCAATACGCCGAGTACTCCACCTTCCGCACAATTGGGCACGGCACCCGGCGGCGGTGGTTGCGGAAAGAGGCATCGATAGCAGGGGCCGTTTTTCGTGGCAAATACGGATGCCTGGCCTTCGAAACGGTAGACGCTACCGTAGACGTTTGGTTTGCCGGAGAGGACGCAGGCATCGTTTACGAGATACCGTGTCGGGAAATTGTCGGTCCCGTCAATGACCAGATCGTAGTCCGCGATGATCTCCAGTGCGTTTTCTGAGGTGAGGGCTGTATTGTAGGTGGAGACTTGCACGTGCGGATTGATGTCCGCAATCGATTCCGAGGCGGATTCAATTTTTGGACGTCCCACGTCTTTCGTACCGTGTATCAATTGGCGGTGCAGGTTGGTCGTGTCGACTACGTCAAAGTCGACCAGGCCGAGGTGCCCCACTCCGGCGGCGGACAGATACATGGCCAGCGGCGAACCGAGTCCACCGGTACCGACGAGCAGAATGCTTGCGGCTTTCAGGCGTTTTTGTCCCTCCACGCCGACTTCGGGTAGCGAAACGTGGCGACTGTATCGCAGCATCTCTTCTTGGGAGAGCTCTACGGTATCGGGATTCAGGTTTATCATCTTGGTGTCTTCACAGGTGGAGGGTCACTCTACCGAATGCGCGCTGGCAATATCGAACAGATACATGAGTTCGTCGACGACATCATTTCGTTCTCTATCCTTATAATAGGCGTCGTGGATAATCTTGCGGGCGGCGGCGACGTCTCCACAGGCTTTGCCCCGGGAAATGAGATCACGGAACGCTTGCGTCATGGGACCCCAGTTGCCGCATTCTACGAAGGATTCGTTGAGGAAGATAAATTTGGGAATGGCCTCTCCCCCATTTGTCAGATAGCGGACGAACACTTCTTCGAATCCTTCTCGCGTGATGTAGCGCACGTGGAGGTGATCGGATTGGTCAGCCATTTTCTGGAGAATCGGGGCGTGACGCACGACATCGCCGCACCAATCCTCGGCAATGGCGATTACGTGAACGGGACGGTCGATTTGTTGAAGGGTAGCCATAACTTCTTCCGATAACGGCTGTTTCGAGTGGATTTTCTCCATCGTCCCACGATTTGAATCGTTTTTTGCCTGATTGAGCCAGGTCGCGAAGTCGATTCCCAGTTCATAGGTTGATTTCCAATCGATCGTATCCAGGATGGGTGGCATTGGCATGAATAGTACTCTCTTTCGTATTATCGTATCGTGTTGAAGGGGGTATTATAGCCTGAGGAGCCTTTGAAAGATCGAGCGGGTAAAAAGGGGCTATTGGGGAACAAACAGTCGTCATTCTGGGTTTTCATTGACTTGTCAGGTTAGGCGGCGATAGAATCTGCGGGATTAACCCAAGTTCAATATAAATGGAAGTGCATATTTATGAGTACTTTAGGAACGGAAGAACGCCCTCTGCGGGTGGCTATCATTGGAAGTGGCCCGAGTGGATTCTATGCAGCGGACGCTCTGTTGAAAGCGGAGGAGGCAACGGTCGTTGATATGTTCGAGCGATTGCCTTGTCCCTATGGACTTGTGCGATTGGGTGTGGCGCCTGATCATCAGAAAATCAAAAATGTGATTAAGGTATATGATCGCATCGCGGTGAAACCGGGCTTTACTTATTATGGGAATGTTGAATTTGGCAAGGATATGAGCCTTGAGGACGTTAAACGCCATTATGACGCTGTTATTTTTGCTAACGGCGCGCAGCGTGATCGCAATCTCGGCATTCCCGGCGAAGATCTTTCCGGTAGCGTGCCTGCTACGGCATTTGTGGCCTGGTATAACGGGCATCCCGATTACCGCGATCTGGAATTCGACTTTTCTCACGAGACCGCCGTTGTGATTGGTCAGGGGAATGTCGCGATTGATGTGTGCCGCATCCTGTGCAAGACGGTCGACGAGTTGAGCACGACCGATATTGCCCAGCACGCGCTTGATCAACTTGCCGAGAGCAAGATTCGCAATGTTCATATGATAGGACGTCGCGGGCCTGTGCAGGCCAAGTTCAGTCAGGTCGAAATCAAAGAAATGGGGCATCTTGAGGACTGCAACACGGTGATCGATCCGGCGGTTTTTGATTTCGACCCCGTGAGCCAGGTCGAATACGACGATCCCGGCAATAAATCCGCGCCGAAGATTGTACCCATCATGAAAGAGTTATCAGAGTCTTCAGTCGACGGTGCCTCGCGCAATCTGCACATCGAGTTCTGCAAGAGCCCTGTTGAGATTCACGGTAGGGATCGCGTCGAATCGATTGTGCTCGAGAAGAATGCCTTGTCCGGCAAGCCCTTTAACGTCAAAGCAAGGGGTACTGGTGAGACGGAGCAGGTCGATTGCGGACTTGTGTTGCGTAGTGTGGGGTATCGTGGGGTAGCACTACCTGACGTACCGTTTGATGAGCAACGAGGGGTTTTCCCGAACGAGAACGGGCGAATTATTACGAAAAATGGGCAATACGATGGTTTGTATGTCGTTGGATGGATAAAACGCGGTCCGAGTGGTGTTATCGGGACCAATAAGCCGGATAGCGGCGCGACGGTGGAGCAGTTATTGGAGGATTTGCCGAAGCTGACACCCTGTGAAAGTCCGGAAACGGCTTTATTATTGAATGAATTAAATGGTCGGGGTGTTCGTCTAGTCAGTTACGATGACTGGAAATTGATTGATTCCGAGGAAATGGCGCGAGGTGAAACGGTCGGAAAACCCCGGGAAAAATACACCCGGGTGTCCGAAATGTTGGGGGTACTTAACAATTAGGCGGAAATAAAAAATAAAAAAAGCAATAAAGCTTGACTAATTGTTGTTGAATGGTGTTAAATGTCGCAAAATATGTGGGGGTGAAAATCACATAGCAGTAATAAACAGCAATGGAAATGGGGATATTTCGTGAAGTAGTGCCAATGTAAGGTTGAATCGTTGGACGTGAAAACAAACTATTGACAAACAATACAATCCCTGCTAGAATTCGCAGATACGAAGTACGTATACCATATGTAGTGATCGATAATCTTATCGCCATACACCATACAGTTGAAGAAAACCATCCAAGATAATTTCCAAATCTAATTTACGAGAGGAGGGATGAATAACACTTGCAAGAAGTTGCTAATTCATGGAGATTATCGGTAAACGATGTAGAAAGTATATAGGTTATCGAAGGTTTTGGTAGCCAGGCAGAAATCTCTGCCACACTCGAAATTAAACAATTCAAAGTGACTGGCATTTGGCCAGTCCTTATAAGGAGATACGCACCATGCGTAAAATTATGACAATGGCAGTAGCGGTAGCCCTCGTAGGCGCTACTTCATACGCTGACCTTCAAAATGTAGAAGTAGGCGGATCAATTCGCATCCGTGGAAACAGTTACATCAACCCCGGTGCAGACGATGCTAATGAAACCAGCGCGTACACGGAACAGCGTACGACCGTGAATCTGAGTTCGGACTTCAGCGATGACGATTCTACGTTCATCGAATTCGACAACTACGGTAACTGGGGTGACGACACCCGTGACATCGTTGGTGGTGACACTGGTGCGTCCGGCAACAGCCAGGCTAATATTTACCAGGCATACGTTGAACTTGGTCAGGTTTTCGATCGCGACGCAAGCATCCGTATCGGTCGTCAGGAAGTACAACTCGGTAGCGAGTTCCTGATTGGTAACAACGATACGGCCGGTCAATTTACGGGCCTTAGCTTCGACGGTATTACATCACGTTACAACTTTGGCACGTCGTTCAATGTGACCTTGTTGAACTTGAAAGTTGTTGAAGGCAATAACGCGGCGTTTGGTGATACAGATATCAACCTTCGTGGTATCTATGGGTCGTATACTGGTATTGAAGACCTGGTTATCGATGGTTATGTCTTGCAGTTACGTACCGGTAATCTCGGTGCCAGCCTTACTGAAAACGGTGACTTCTATACATACGGTGCTCGCGTAGCGGGTAACGCGGGTGGGTTTGACTACGAAGTTGAAGTTGCTTTGCAAGACGGTGATATGGGCTCCACCACGGGTCCCAGCGGTCTTGATGCTGAAGGAATGGCTGTCAATGCTGAAGTCGGTTACACCTTTGATACGAACGTGCAGCCCCGTATATTCCTTGGATATACCTTGCTTGAAGGCCCTGATGGCTCGGACGCGGGATTCAACCGTCTGTTCTCCGACTGGGAATACAGTGAGTTCCTTGGTAACACGGATATCACCAACATGAATATCTATCGTATTGGTTTTAGCATCCAAGCTACCGAAAAAATCGGTCTTTCTGTTGTCGAAACCCTGTTCGAACTTGATGAAGATATTGGTGGTGAGGATGAAGTTGGTTCTGAGTTTGGCCTGTATGCAACGTATGCCTACAGCGAAGACGTTAGCGTCGAAGTTGGCTATGCTCACTTCTTTAACGGTGACCTCATCGAAGATGGTGTGGGTACTACCGAAGAAGATCCTGATTACCTGTACGCAGAAATCAGCATTTCCTTCTAATTGTCATCTGACAATTACTTAGGTATGTAATACCAGCCCCTGCAACTTCGGTTGCAGGGGCTTTTTCGTGCCCATCAGACGGATTCATACAGGTGTACGTTGACTTGTCCTCTAAGGGAGTACTAAAATAAGGGTTATTCCGCAATAGAACTGTTCCTGCGTACAATCCGAGCGTAGTCGAAGTCCACTGGAGACCGTTTTGAGTACTGGCTCAGCTGCAACCAATGCACCGGGTCGCAAGCGTATTGGCGAATTGCTTGTATCCGATAGCATCATCACCGACAACATGCTGCAAGAAGCGCTTACGGCGCAGAAGCGCGACGGCGGCAAGATTGTTGAGGTATTGATAAGGCTCGGTTATCTGACGATCTATGACTTCGTTAGTTTCTTGTCCCGACAACCGGGTATTGCAAGCATAGACCTTGCGCATTACCAGATTCCCAAGGATATCACCAAACTCATTGATAAAGAAGTGGTGATTGAACACGAAGTGTTCCCTATTGACAAAATGGGCAACCTTTTGACGGTGGGGATGGTGTGCCCGTTGGATGCCGCGACGATTTCAATGATCGAGGCGAGCACTGGATTGCGGGTCAAACCTATTTTGTGTTCCCCCGAGGATATTCGCGGCGCGATTGAGCGTTATTATCGAGATGCGGCACAGTATGCCGGTATCAAAGACTTGAACATGGCATCCGCGAAAGCCGCTGCGCCCGAAGCCGAAGAAGTCTCGGCGTCCAAAATCGAAACGGGTCTCAAGCTGGGCAATATCGTCCGAATGATTCAGGAATTAAAATCGCTACCGGCATTGCCCAATACCGTGAGGGCGGTGCAGGCGGCGATGAATGATAAACAGAGTTCGGCAACGGATGTGATCGAGCGCATTACGATGGACCCGCCTATCGCAGCCAAAGTGCTCAGCGTGGCGAATTCTGCGGCATACGGATTTCCCAATCAGGTGGACTCGATTGACCTGGCGGTCGCACTGCTTGGATTGCGTGAGACGTATTCCATTGTGCTGTCAGCGGCGGTGATGAATCTTTTTGAGAAAGGCTCGAAGTTTAATTACAGAGTCTATTGGGAAGAGGCGATGAACGTGGCGGCGGCCAGTCAGTTGATCGCGAAGGGATGCGGGCGTGCCAGTGGCAAGAGCTATTTTACGGCCGGATTGTTGCATGATATCGGGCGTATCGCGTTGCTGGAGACCGATCCGGAGAATTACACCCGCGTGGATAGCACGTTGACAGGCGAAGAACTCATCAAAGCTGAGCAGGAATGCGTCGGTCTGTCCCACACGGAGGCGGGTTACGAATTGGCCAGTAATTGGAATCTGCCGGACGAGATATCCGAGGCGATTCGTTTTCATCACACGCCAAGTTTTAGTGAGGCGTTCCCGGTTCATGCCAATGTTACCGCGCTGGCCGAATCCTGGACGCGCCACCTTTCTCTGGAGAGCAACGACAAAGAAGGGCTGCTTCGTCGCTCGGCCGATCAACTGAAAGCATTGCAGATGAATGAAGCAACGGCCTCAGGCATCTTCGATGAAGTTGCCGCGCTGGAGCGGATTCATTACACGTGGGCATTTGATGGCGAGTCTGCTTGACCTTCACGTGTCGCATAAGACCGTTAGAATTGGAAATAGATGAAGGGTCTGGCATCTGCCGGCACGAATAACAGTGCCGCAATCACGGCCACCCCGAGTGCCGCGGCGTAAATGCCTTCCGGAAGAGAATCCGTCCATTCAGGCAGGTCCCGTCGCATGGCGATCCAGTGTGCAACGCCCAGCGGGATCAACCACAGCGCAAGAGAAGGGTCTAATCCGTTCGTGCCAGGTGCTTGGAATAGCGTGAAGGCCTGCAGCATTATCAGGGCGTCCTCCAAGGAGGTGCAACGGAAGAATATCCACGTCAAACACACCCAGTAAAAGGTTGCAAGTGGACCAAGTATCGTTCCGGCGGGTAGGGTTTTTTTCCAGCGCGACCGTAACCTTCGATGAATTGCCAGCGCGCCGCCGTGCAGTCCGCCCCAGATGACGAAATTCCATGCGGCACCATGCCAGAGTCCGCCGAGCAGCATCGTGATCATCAGATTGCGATAGGTTTTGGTGGAGCCGACGCGACTGCCGCCGAGTGGGATGTAGAGATAGTCCCGGAGCCAGATGGACAGACTGATGTGCCAGCGTTGCCAGAATTCGGCGATGTTGGAAGCGAAATAGGGGAATCGGAAATTCAGTTGTAGCTGAAAACCGAGTAGCGCGGCGACGGCGATGGCCATGTCGGTGTAGCCCGAGAAGTCGCAGTAGATCTGGACGGCATAGAACACTGTGGCCATGCAAAGTGAAGCCGCGGTGTAGGTGTCTGGTGCCGCGAAAACCGGGTCAATTAGCGGCGCAATATTGTCCGAGATACAGGCTTTCTTGATGAAACCGATCAGAAAGAGGGTGAACGCGACCTGAAAGCGGATATCCGAGAAGGATTTTTTTTGCAGAAAGCTGTGGGAGAAAGTGGGAGGCGCGCACGATGGGTCCGGCGACGAGTTGCGGGAAGAAACTGACGTAGAGGGCGAAGTCGGTGAAGCGGGAGACGGGTTTCAACTGGTTTCGGTAGATGTCGATGGTGTAGCTCATGCTTTGGAAGGTGAAAAAGCTGATACCAACGGGCAGGACGATATTCATGGTGCGTGAGGGTTCCAATCCGAGCAGGCTGGTACCGGAGGTCACGAAAAAGTCGTAGTATTTGAAAAAGCTGAGGATGCCGAGGTTCGCGGCGAGACTGAGAATGAGCCACGCCTTGCGTCGCAGGATTTCGTTCGTACGCCCGAGTTGTTGACCCGCGATGAAGTCGATGACGGTGGAAATGGCGATTAACGAACAGAAGCGCCAGTCCCATGCGGCGTAAAAGATGTAGCTGGCGACAAGGAGGAGTTGCTTGCGGGTGTTGTGCGAAGGAATCAGCCAATAGGTCCAGAATACGAGCGCAAAGAAAACAAAGAATAGGGGTTGTGTGAAAAGCACCGGGACATTTCCTCGTCTCGTGATGGCTTGGAGACCAGCTTAATCATTGTGCGCAACGAAGTCCACCTGCAGCACCTTGCATGACCCGCGATTGTACCGTATGATGTTGTATTGTCTGTGGTAGCCTAATTTGGAATCGTCGTTGTTTCGGGAGAGTATATGCTCGCACGGGTGCAATCTTGCGCGGTTCATGGCATCGAAGGGATTCCGCTGTCTATTGAGGTAGACAATTCGCCGGGCAAGAACCTGCTGACGATCGTGGGGCTGCCGGATATGGCGATTCGGGAGAGTCGCGAGCGGGTGTTTTCGGCCATCAAGAATTCCGGGTATCGGGCTCCGCGCGGGAACAATGTCATCAATCTGGCACCGGCGGATATTCGTAAAGAGGGCAGTTCTCTGGATTTGCCGATTGCGATCGGTTTGTTGGTGGCTTCGGATCAGATGAGTGGGGAACGATTGCAGGACTATTTTCTGGCTGGGGAACTGGCACTCGATGGGTCGCTGCGACCGGTGTCGGGTGCATTGTGCATGGCCATTGCCGCGCGCGAACAGGGCAAGACCGGGATTTTGCTGCCGCATGACAATGCCGATACGGCGGGTGTGGTGCCGGGTATCGACGTGTTGCCGATTACCACGCTGAGCGAGGCGGTCGTGTTTTTGAACGGTACCGATCCGATTCTTCCGCACAAGACGGATTTGAATGAGGTCATCGCGAAGGACCGAGTGAATGTTGCTGATCTGACCGATGTAAAGGGTCAGGCCCAGGTAAAGCGGGCGTTAACGGTTGCGGCGGCGGGCGGACATAACATCTTGATGATCGGACCTCCGGGCACGGGCAAGACGATGCTGGCTTCGCGGTTGCCGGGCATTTTGCCGGACATGACGTATGAGGAGGCGTTGGAGACGACGCGTATCTATAGCGTTTCAAATCTGCCTTCGGATCAGCGCACGTTGATCACCAAGCGGCCTTTTCGTTCGCCGCATCATACCGCGACGACGGTGTCGATTGTTGGAGGTGGGCAGGGCCCGCGGGCGAATCCTGGCGAGGTGAGTCTTGCGCACAACGGAGTGCTGTTTATGGATGAGTTGCCGGAGTTTAACCGCAGTGCGCTGGAGGTGTTGCGGCAACCACTCGAAGAAGGGGTGGTGCACATTAGTCGCGCGATGTATTCGGTTACCTATCCCTCTCGCATGATGCTGGTTGTGGCGATGAACCCGTGTCCGTGTGGATGTCGAACGGATCCCAAACGGGAGTGTCGCTGCAGTACGGGCGAGGTTCAGCGGTACATGAATCGATTGTCAGGGCCGTTGCTGGATCGCATTGATATTCATATCGAGGTGCCGGCACTATCCTACGACGAAATTACTGGTTCCGAAAATTCTGGTGAGACCACTGCCGAAGTTCGTGAGTTGGTGTGCCGAACCCGCGACATTCAGCGGGCACGATACAACGGCACCGCGCAATGCAACGCGCACATCGACTCAAAACAGACACGCGAACACTGCACACTCGTTCCCGGTGCCGAAGCGTTACTCAAGAACGCCATCGAACAACTCGGCTTCAGCGCGCGCGCCTACGACAAGCTGCTCCGTATCGCACGCACGCTTGCCGACCTCGAAGAAGTCGACCAAATTGAAGAACACCATATCGCCGAGGCGATCCAGTATCGCAGCCTGGACAGGCAGTTGTTCTGAGGTAGACTGGTGTAGTGTTGTTTAGTCTGGTCAATGGAGGTCGTTTTCATGATTGCTTCGGATCATTTGACTCGTGAAGATATTAAGCATCCGATGAACCTGATGAGCAAATCATTTCGTGCGAATCGGTTTGCGCATTATCGATGGCTGCGTGAGGAAGCACCAGTGTATCGTGGCAAAATCAGTGTGATGAACCTGTATTTCGTTTCGCGCTACGAGGATTGCGTGAGTGTGTCGAAGGATCCCCGATTCGTTCGCAATCGATCGACGGCAACGGGGGGGCGGCGATTCCCGATACCTTTTCCGCGTTCAATAGAGCACTTGATGAAGAGCATGATTTTGGAGGATGGGGGCGATCATCGTCGTTTGCGGGGATTGGTACAGCAGGCGTTTACGCCGGGGGCACTGGCGCATCTAGAGGGACGCATCGAGACGTTGACGCATGAGCTACTGGATGAGGCGGAAAAGAAGGGTGACGTTGATTTGATGACCGCCTACTCTTTTCCGATTCCGGTGACGATAACGGCGGAGATGGTTGGTGTTGCCAATGAGGACATGCCGGGTATTCGAAATACGATGAAGGTGTTGTCGAATGGGCTCAGCGGATGGAATATTTTTCGAACGTTTTTCTGGGACTTGCGTAAGACGTCAGAATTTATTCGAGGGTTGATTGCGAAGAAACGCAGGAATCCAGGCGATGATATTTTGAGCGGTCTAATTAAGGCGGAGGAGAATGGGGAACGTCTGAGTGAGGATGAGTTGGTGAGCATGGTGTTTCTGCTCGTGATCGCCGGGTATGAGACTACGGTTCATTTGATTTCGAACGGCGTCTTGGCGTTGCTGGAGCATCCTGAGCAGTTGGCGCTTTTGCGTGAGCGGCCTGAATTGATGGATTCGGCGGTAGAAGAGATTTTGCGGTATGCGGGCCCGATTCATGCCACGAAGCCGAATTATGCGATGCAGGATGTGGAACTGCACGGCGTGACGATTCCGAAAGGGGCGATGGTCATGCCGTTGCTGGGGTCGGCCAATCGAGATGACGCGGTGTTTGAGGACCCGGATGTGTTTAACATTGAGCGTACGCCGAATCGGCATCTTGCGTTTGGATTCGGTCCGCATACCTGTCTGGGTGCTCCTCTGGCGCGCATGGAGACGCGGATCGCGCTCAAAAATTTATTGGAACGGAATCCAAATTTGTCCCTCGGTGTTGAGCGCGATGAGTTGAAGCTTCAGCGTCTGCCCGGGTGGTATCGTTATGAATCGATGCCGGTGAATCTGGGTTAGCGAGTAAGGAAATTCGGAATGAGCGACGTTCGGGCACGGTTGGGTCACCAATCGCGGGCGAGGATCATCTGGGTTTTAATACGGAGGAGTCGATCATTGTCATTCGACTCGTATCGCTTTCGGTCGGGCAGGCGTGTATGCTTCGAATGTTTAACGGTTACGAAACTTGTGTTCGCGTATCGTAGTCTATGTTTCGTAATTACTGAATCGTCTCAAACCGGGGTTGTTGCTGTAGATGACTATTGATTCCTATGAGATACCAAATGGCCGAGTAATTGACACCGATCTGTGTATCGTTGGCGGAGGCATGGTCGGGATTGCGATGGCGCGCGAATTAAAAGCGAGCGGTCTCGGTGTGGTTGTGCTTGAAAGTGGCGGCATGGAATTTGAGGGGCCGAGCTAGGCGCTTTATCAGGGGAGGGGCGAACTCTCTGGTGCCGGAGGGGACTCGCGCGATATTACGAACTACCTGTTAACTTCACGGTTTCGGCAATTGGGAGGCGCAGGCAACAAGTGGGGCGGAAAATGCGGCATTCCGGACGAGGAAGTTTTTGAGAAGCGCAGTTGGGTGCCCAACAGCGGCTGGTCTTTCACACGGGCGAGCCTTATGCCTTTTTACGATCGTGCGTGCGACGTGCTGGGTATCAAACGATTTGATTACGAACCCACGCAGAGTCCCGATCCCGCACACCCGGCGTTACGCCTGAACGAGGAAAAAGGCATTACGACATCCACCCGGCATATGAGTCCGGTCTCCGGCCGTGTTACGGACGGTCCCGCCTTCAACGATTACCTGGACGGCGTGATCGATGATCCGGTCATTGATTTGTATACGCATGCCAATGTGGTTGACCTCGTCATGAATGAAGCGGGCAGTGCAGTCGAATCCTTGAAGGTGGCTACCTTGCGCAAGAATACTTTTACCGTTCGCGCGAAACGGTTCATATTGGCGACGGGTGGTATCGAGAATGCACGGTTGCTGCTTCTAGCGAATTCGACCCAGCCCGAGGGAATCGGTAATCAGCACGGTCTGGTGGGGCGATATTTTAGCGGGCACATGACGATTCAAAACAACAGTCTCCTGTATTTCACCAATATCGCTCAGTCGTTGCGCCTCTATATAGGACGAAATCTAAACGATACGTGGGGTGTGCTCAAGACGACGAAGACGCTTCAGGCGAAGCATCGATTGCCGAACGCAACCTTGACCCTCGGCCAGGGCCCCTCACGGCTTCGCAGTTCGGACGAAGCCATACTCAAGTCCGCCTACTTGGCCGACGGGCGTATGAAGGAACCGGATTTGTCTGGGTTCAATGTGCGGGGAAATTATCTTTCGGTATACCTGATGTCTGAGGAAGCTCCGAACGCGGAGAGCCGGGTGTCACTTAATGATGAGCGGGACGCGCTGGGGCTTCGGCGGGTGCAGCTTGACTGGAAATTCACATCTGTTGATCTCGATGCGGTCATGAAATCGTTCGAATTGTTTGCACGCGAATTTGGTGCCTCGGGTATGGGGCGAATGAAATCCGTGCATAAACGAAATGAGGTGCTAGTGAATGCAGGAATGAGCAGTCATCACATTGGCACGACTCGGATGGATGACGATCCGCAACGAGGAGTCGTAGACACGGATTGCAAAGTACATGGGGTTGATAATCTCTATGTTGCGGGTAGTTCGGTTTTCCCCTCGGCGGGCATCGTAAATCCTACGTTGACGATCATCGCGCTGGGTCTGAAGTTGTGCAGTCATTTGCGCGGGCAAGATTGAGGGTGATGAATATGGACAGTACATTGACACGTCGTGAAATGTTGGTGCTTGTGTCGTATGCGAGTCTTGGCCTGACGGGTACGTTTAGTGAGACGGCCTTCGCAAGCGAAAAAGCGCTTCGAAAAGCGTTCCGGCGACTTTCGAAACGTGCGGAGATGGAACCTCTCCGCACGGTGGGGCGTATGTACATTGAATTAACACCCAAGGAAGGCGATGTCGGAATACTTCTTCAGAATCTACCAAACACCGATGCTCTCGACGCTGATTATTGGGATGTTTTCTCGAGTCGGATCAAATCCGATTTCGTCGCCGGGGAAACGGTGACATTGCAGGGCTGGTTGCTTTCACAAAGCGAGTGTCGGTTGTACGGTCTTTTGCATTTACTGGCGCCCTAGGTATTCGAATCCCTGTCGAAGCCCTTCCGGCGATTGCGGAATCGTGCCCGCGAGGGTTGCTCAATCGCGAATTGATTCGTGAAGAATTCTGGGAAGTTCGATTTTCATTTGGTTGTTGGGGCCGTTTGTGAGATTGCTGAAGAAGATGTAGGTATTGTGCTCGTCGATCTCCCGAAGGAAGTAATTGCGGAAGCCAAGCCACCCGCCGCCGTGAAAGACCGACCTTTTCCCATCTTTTTCTCCGAGAAACCAGCCGAAACCGTAATCCGATGTCTCACCGGAATTCAGCGTGGCCGGCGTAAAGGCTTTTTGGAGAGAGACGACGCTTACGAGTTTTTCGGTGTAGAGTGCCTGATCGAACTTAAACAAATCTTATGTCGTTGTGTACAGATTGTCCTCTCCATATATAAAATTGAATGGAGTGTAGTCGATATCCACGTATGCGAGTGCGCCTTCAGGAGAATCGTCGGTGCGCGGGGTGTAGCTTGTGGCCCGGTTTTCGATTATCGGTTCAGATTCGTCGTAGAGAAGTGAGTCATTCATGCCGACGGGATCGAGGATCTCCTCCTTGATGAATCGCGCGAATTTTCGGCCGTCGACCTTTTCGACGATTTGCGCAAGGAGGACGTATCCGGAATTGCTGTATTCATAGCGCGTTCCGGAATCGAATCGGAGTTTTTTCAGTTCGGTTAAAAGAGTGAGCGTGCCTTGAGATGTTGGTTCGTAATTGGATCGTGGCGTTTTTGCGGAGCGGGGCCAATCACGGTCCACTTTTCCGTGACGCACGAAGAGACGTTCGTATTCGTACAACCCGGCAGTGTGATTCAACAAGTGGCGAACGGTAATGTCCTTCATGAAGCGGGGGAATTCCGGATAAAATTTTCGAAGCGAATCATCGTAATCGAGCAAACCTCACTCCTCGCACATGATGATGCTGAGGGCCGTGAAGGGTTTGGTTATCGAGGCGAGCAAGAATTTCGTGTCTGCACCGATGGGTGTCTTCGACTCGATGTGCGCCATGCCGTAACTCTTGTTCAGCAGGATCTTGCCGTCTCGTGCTATGAGAATGGCCGCGCCGGGGGACGATTCGTTGTCCCATTGCCGCATCATCGCATCGACATCAGCCGCCGAAACCGGAAGAGTGAGCAGCATGAAGGTGAGGCTCGTGAAAAAATAACGAAGCATGGTTGAGTATAGTATTCGGTGTAATTTGAAGCAAGAAGGGCAGATGCCAGCCCGCAGCTCGTATACTTGTCGAAACAGAAAACCCCTGAGGCGTTTGCCTCAGGAGTTTAGTAGTCCTCATGCCCAGGGGATCTCTACTGACTGGCCGCCTTATGCGGCTTATAAGTTCTTTGCTGAATTGAGAAACGGGGCCGCACGTCTGTGACGGTACAATTTGCCAATACTGCGAATATATATTGGTGGGAGCGTAACATGGTTTAGATCGTATGTCAACTATATAATACACTGGACGGCAAAAATTGTGCATTTGACGAATTAGCTTATATTGCCGAAAAAGTCCTTAAAATAAGCCTTCTATTCGATATCGAGGCGGTAGAAACGTGTGAGGATGAAGCATGAATAGCACGATCAATTGGTGTATAATCACTTGGCAGACAGGTATTTAGTGTAATTTCTTGTTGTACACCGGTTGGGGACCCGATTTTTCATGCATGATGCCCAATTTTTAGGTCAAATTGCGGTTTTGTTCGGTACGGCGGTCGTCGTGTCGTGGATTTTCCGCATGGCGAAGGCCCCCTCTATTATTGGATTTCTGTGTACGGGCATGGTGATTGGGCCGTCGAGCTGGAAGCTGATTGGGCAGGAATCGGTGGGTCAGTTCGCGGAGACGGGGCTGGTGCTGCTGTTGTTCACCATTGGGCTCGAGTTATCTCCTGCGCCGTTAATGCGGATGGGCATGCGGGTGGTGCGGGTGATGGTAGTGATTGCGCTTGGCGTGATCGGCGTGACGATGGGCACGCTGGTGGTGGCCGGTTCGATGTCGCTGGGTGCGGCGTTGATCATCGGGATTGCGGTGTCGTTGAGCAGCACAGCTATCGTGTTGAAGCAACTTACCGATCGCGGTGAAGTTCAATCGGTGATGGGCAACCTTATCACGGGTATTCTTTTGTTGCAGGACATCTTCGTGATTGTTGTGATGATAATGATGCCGTTGTTCTTGACGGGTTCGGATGTGGAAGGCGGCAGGAGTCCACTGTTTGTCTTTAGCATGCTCGGCGCGCTGGTGCTGGTGGCGTTGCTTGCGCGCAAAATGCTGCCATTTTTTATCGGGCAGCTTGTGTTGCACGGTGGTCGTGAATTGATCACCTTGTTTGCGGTGATGATGGCCTGCGGCGGCGCGTATCTTGCACAGATCGCGGGATGGCCACCGGCAATGGGCGCGTGCGTGGCGGGATTGCTGCTTGCGAACGCGGATATTCGGCATCAGTTGGTTGCGGAAATTACGCCGTTTCGCGATGTGTTTAACGCCTTGTTCTTTATTGCGTTGGGAATGACGGTGCGACTGGATACGGTGTTTGATGCCTGGCACTGGATGGGCGTTGCCATCGTCCTTACGCTGGTGGGTAAGGCTGTCATCACAATCGTCGCGGTGAAGCTCGCCGGCTGGCCGTTGCGCATCGGGATTAAAGTAGGCCTGGGCCTTTGCACGGTGAGTGAGTTTGGTTATGTGCTGGCGCGCGAGGCGGATAACGCGGGGTTGCTGCCTGAGACCTTTCTGGATACGATGATAGCGTACACCGTGGGCACAATGGTGTTCGGCGCGATTCTGTTTCCGCTGGGCGGGAAATTGGCCGGGCGCGTGCAGGTGATTTTGAATTCGAAGGACATGCGTCAGTTATCGCAAGGCGAATTTGAAGCGGACGAAACAGAAGAGAGTCTAAACGGCCATGTAGTCATCGTAGGGTTCGGCATCAACGGGCAGAATCTTGTGCAGGTGCTCCAATCGACACATATACCGCATTGCGTTATTGAGATGAACCATGGGTTGGTCCACAAGGCGCGTTCGATGGACGCGCCGGTGGTTGTGGGAGATGCTACACGATCCATCATTCTCGGTCATGCTGGAATTGATAGGGCACGGGCAATTGTTGTCGCGGTGAATAATCAGGAAGACAGTAAACGCATCGTGTCCAACGCGCGGCGTGCCAAGCCGGATATTTACATTGCGGTGAGCACGTACTTCGTGACCGATCTTGAACCGCTGTCCAAGTTGGGTGCCAATGTGGTGGTACCGGCGGATTTCGAAGCGTCCGTCAAAATTTTCTCGCATGTGTTGGAAGAATTCGACGTCCCGCGAAATATATTGGCGGCGCAGGTGGCGGCGGTACGTGCGGGAGATTACGGCGTATTCCGAGGTCGTTCGAGCAGCTCAGCGGAAAGCATGGAAGATTTGCTTAAGGTGTTGCAGCTTACGGCGACGCAGACCTTCTATTTGCCGAAGACGAGCAGTGCCTGCGGAAAGACAATAGCCGAAATCGATTTGCGTCGGCTATCCGGTGCCACGATTATCGCGGTGGTGCGGGATCGCGAGCCAAATACGAATCCGACGCCGGAATTTGTGCTTGCGGAATCAGATGTCTTGGTTTTGGTCGGCGCGCATGAACAGTTGCGGCAAGCGCGCAGGGTTTTGGAGGCTTCTACGCATCTGGAAGCTACATCCCCGCCGGAAGCGGTTTCCGAGGATTAATTCGTCGCCTTCCCTCGGCAATCGGCGGTGTGATAGCATGGCTTTATGGACCAACGACGAATCAAAACGGTCACGAAAAAGGTTATCCCTTTAGACGGCGACAAATTGGGGATGATTGTCGGCCTGCTTGGGGCCATTGCGGTTTTGCTGATTGGCATATTCGCGAATCGCGGCGATCTTCCGGCCATTCTCATTCGTGCCGGTTGGACGTTTGTTATCTGTTATGGTGCCACGTTTTTTCTGGTGCGTATGATTTTGCGTACCACGTTGCAGGAGATGATTGAACAGGAAAAGCTTGAGCGCGAGCAAGAGCGTGCACTCAAGAAAGATCAGGCGAAAGCAGAGGCTGAGGCCGAGGAACAACTTCCTCCGGAACCGGTATCAGAGTAGCGAGACGTGAATTATTCTATAGAGCATAATCGAAAATTTGTTGCGTTGCTGGCGTTTGCGTTATTGCTGGCGGTTCCTTTTGCGTTTGCACAGGCCCCGAATCTTGAGGCGATGGATATTGTCACGCGATCCGTTCCGGATGGCCCCGTCGCGCGTGTCGGCAAAGAGAGCATTGATAGGGTCGACTTCTTGATGTTGTACCAGTCCGAGATTGCTCGATTCGCCGCGCGTAATTCCAGGGAGGATGTGAGTGACGGGAATCGCGTGCGTCTTGCGCTTATGTGTTTGAACTCGTTGATTGAGCAGGAGTTGCTCCATCTGTACGCGCTGACTCAGAATGTGACGGTTTCGGCGGATGACGTGACGGGCCGCACCGAAGAGCAGCTGGTTGTGATGCGCAAAAGTATTGCTGAGCAGGCGGGGCATGAAGTGACGGACGAAGAGATTTTCGAGCGTTTAGGTTATGCTTCGCGGCAGGAAGTTGACGAAGAAGTGAAACGCATGTTGATCGTCGCGAAGGTTCGTGAACAAATCGTCACCGAACACGTGGCCAATCTGTCCCCCGAAGAATTGGATCGGATTTACCAGAAGAATATGGATAAATTTGCGCAGCCGGACATGACGCATCTGTTGCAGATTTTTGTGCGCGCGAACATGATTGATGAAGTCTCGAAGGCTCAGGCTAAGAAAAGGGCCGATGAAGCCCTCGATGCCATATTCTCCGGACAGCGTTTTGAGGCAGTCGCGAAGGATTTTTCCGATCTGCCCAATCAGGTGGATATGGGATTCGTGCCCGTGGATCGAATTCCCGATTTTCTGCGGGAGGCGATGGTATCCATGGTGATCGAAGATGTCAGTGATGTCATTGAGAGTAACGAAGGATTCCATATCATATTGCTTGTAGCGCAAAAGGGTGGCCAAAAATTGACCAAGGAGCAAGCCGAAGGCACCATCCGCCAGCAAATGGTGATGCAGCAAGGCGGCTCGGTGATTCGTGATTTCTGTGCTGAATTGATGAGCGAAGGTGTGGAAGTGCAGGTATTTCTGGAGCTTGAGCAGAACCTCGCGCGCATCAATGGTGGCAAACCGCTGGACTCGCTCTAGGGTCGGCGCAATCCCAGAGGGGAACCCGTTTCAATGATCGGATTGTGGAGTATGATCGCCGTGTCGCTGTTGACGGCGCAGCAATCTGAGCCGTATGTGTGGCCGCTCGAATTGCCGCGCGCGTTGACGTCCAGCTTCGGGGAATACCGTGCGAATCGCTTTCACATGGGTATCGATCTGCGCACGGGTCCTATCGGCAAAGAAGTCTTCGCGGCAGAGGTGGGCTATGTCTCGCGCATTCGGTGTTCGCCGTATGGCTACGGCAAGGTCGTCTACCTTCAATTGGACGACGGCAACACGGCGGTCTATGCGCACCTGAATGACTTCATTCCGGAATTTCGTGATTATGTTCGTCGCGCGCAGCATGACCGAAAGAAATATACGGTTGATCTGTATCCCGATCCCGGTGAATTTCGGGTGAAGCGCGGCCAACTCATCGCGTATAGCGGACAGACAGGAATCGGGGTGCCGCATCTTCATTGGGAAATTCGTGATCGTGCGGGTGTGCCGACCAGTCAGCGGCTGTTCGGATTGGAATGGCCGGATAAAACACGTCCGATATTCAGGAAACTTCTGGTGATACCGACTACTCCGGACACGACGCTGAACGGGGACTATTTTCCGGTTGTCGTATCAGCTCGCAAGCAGAGGACGGGCGAATACACCGTCGAGCCGATTCGGGTGAAGGGTTCCATCGCGGTCGGAGTCGATGTATACGATTCCGCAAATGGAGGTGCCTCGAAACTGGGTGTGCATGCAATCGAGACCTCCGTCGGAGAGAGAAGCGTATTTTCCATGGTGCACGATCGCATCGGGTATGCTCACTCGGGAGATGGCACGGTTGCGTATCACCCGTTTTTTCGGTCGCGTGGAAAGTTTCTGATGCAGCGGCAATGGCCGGGGGTCCAGACCGAGTTGTATAAGACCGCATCGGCGAACGGCATTGTGCCGATCGATGAGGGCGATCAGACGCTGCAAATTGAAGCGGCTGATTTTTACGGGAATGACTCCGTGTTGCGTGTGCCGCTGGTGCATGATGCGCGAAGGGTTAGGGCGCCTGTGCAGTCGTCCGATTCGGGTTCCGGGACGGTAATGATGGATTCGGTCGGGCAGTGGCTGTTGGTCACGGCGGCCTTTTCGAGTGCGGAATCGGTGCTGCCGATACTTTTGGAGTTCGGTGTGCCATCCGAGACCGCTATTTTTCGCAGGGTGAACGATACGACTTTTCGTGCGGCATACGTGCCCGAGTCCGGCGTGACTGAAATTGGGTTGAGCGTCGATCATCCTCGTGCGGGTTGGGATGGGGAATCGGATCGCTTGATAGAGCATCGTTTTTGGATACCGGAAACGGGTGGACGGGCTGTTCTGGGCGGTGTGGCTCTGGATGCCTCGAATAGTGAATCGTATGGGCGGGTATTTCTGACCGTGGGGACTTCACCTACAGGTTCGGCCTCGGGGTTGACGCCAATCGGATCGGGTTTTCGTATTTGGCCGACCGAAGCACCGTTCAAGAAGCCACTCGAAATTACGCTGCCATGGCCGAAGTCGACGAACCCCGAGGGATCGGGATTCGGGGTCTATCGCAAGCAGGGCAAAAAGTGGTCCTGGATTGACGCGAAAGCGACAGCGGAAGGAATGCGTTTCGCCACGAAGCATCTCGGCCAGTTTCAGATCATGGCCGATACGACCGCGCCGTCGCTACGATTCCGCAGACCTGCCAGCGGCGCGCGGGTGAGCAGTACGAGGCCGGATATTTCGCTTTCGGTGATTGAACGCGGTAGTGGCATTGCACGATGGACCGCGGAATATGCGGGCGAATGGATGTTGATGGCCTACGATCCGGAACAGAATTTGTTGTTCTGGGAACGAGACGAGTCGTTGCCTTCGGGTCCCGGAGAATTTAGCATCACGGTATGGGATGAAGCCGGCAATCGTCAGCAGGCCACGCGTTCGATTGTGGTTCCTTAACCCCAGCGTCCGACGCACCCGAAGATTATGACGGCGATACCGGTCGCGGGCAAAAGCGCGCTATCCTTGAACAGGACGATCCAGATGGCGTGAATTGCGATGGTTATAAGGATTCCAATGAAGAGGCGATCTCCGCGTGTCGTGGGTATGGGTAAAAACCCCTTACGCGGGTAAGACGGCGTTTTCACATCCCAGACTCCAAGGGCGGCAATGGTCAAAAACAGTCCGCCGAAAAGCAGGGCGGTTGGGAGTGTCCAGTACATCCACTCTATATTTTCCTGAATCCAGCTCATCGTTATACCCTGCCCAACGCGAAGCCTTTGGCCATGTAATTGCGCACGAAATAGACGACCAGCGCGCCGGGAATGATGGTCAGTACGCCTGCCGCCGCGAGCAGTCCCCATTTGACCCCTTCGGCACCGATTCCGACCGTCAGCGTGACAACGACGGGTTTGGCCGCGGTGATGGTGAGCGCTTTGGCGAGGATGAGCTCGACCCATGAAAAGGTGAAGCAGAAGAATGCGGTGACGGCGATGCCGGGTGCGATGAGCGGGAAGAAAATTTTGCGGAAGAAACGTGGGAAGGAGTAGCCGTCGATGAATGCAGTTTCGTCGATTTCTTTTGGGATGCCGGAGATGAATCCTTCGAGAATCCACACGGCGAGGGGGATATTAAAGAGGCAATGGGCGAGGGCTACGGCGAGATGCGTGTCGAAGAGATGCAGGGTGTAATACAACTCGGTGAAGGGCACCATAAATACCGCGCCGGGTGCCATGCGATTGGTGAGTAACCAGAAGAAGAGGTGGTGTTGGCCGCGAAATTCCCATCGTGAGAAGGCGTAGGCGGCTGGGATGGATACGGCGAGGGTGATGAGCACGTTGAGGAAGACGTAGATGAGCGAATTCATGAAACTGCTTCGCCACACTTCGGAGGTGAAGATTTCTTTGTAGTGTTCGAAGGTGATTTCCTGGGGAAAAAGGGTGTATTGGTTGAGAATTTCGTCGTCGGTTTTGAGGGAGGTGTTCAACATCCAGTAGATGGGGATGAAGAGGATGATGAAATAGAACGCGAGTGCGAAGTGGCGTTTCTGCATCAATTTGCCTCCCCGTCGCGCGTCATGGCCTGGAAGAAAATGAAGCTCAGCACGATCACGATGTAGAGGTATAACACGGAGACGGCTCCGGCATATCCGAGCTCGTAGGATTCTGCTTTACGCGCGACGAAGAGGCTCAGCAGGGTGGTTGCGTTGCCCGGTCCGCCACCCGTGAGCAAGAGCGGCTCCGAATAAATTTTGAAGGAGTCCATGAACCGCAGGAGTACGCCGATGATGAGCACGGGCTTCAGTTTGGGCAGCGTCACGTAACGAAAGGTGTTCCATGCCGACGCGCCATCGATTTCTGCGGCTTGATACCAGGCGGGCGGGATGGCCTGGAGTCCCGCGTAACACAGTAGGGCGACGAGCGGGGTCCAGTGCCACACGTCGAGCAGAAACAGTGTGCCCATGGCGTCCACTTTATCCAGCGAGACGTTGTATTCGTAGCCGAATTTCGCGAGCACGCGCGGGACAACGCCGATGCCGGACTGGGTGAAGAGGCGCCACACAATACCGACGACGTTGAAGGGGATCAGGAGGGGAATGCCGAGCAACACGAGGCTCAGGGATGCGAATTTTCCCGATCGCGGCATGGCCATGGCGACCATGAGTCCGAGCGGGAATTCGACGAGTAATATGCCGATACTGAAGGCCAGTTGGCGGACCAATGCGCCGCGAAAGTTGGGATCGTGCAGGACTTCGATGTAATTTTCCATGCCGACGAATTGAGGTTGGGAACCGGCGAAGATGTAGTGCACGGAATAGTTCACGACCGTCATCAGGGGGATGAAGGCGTTGAGTCCCATGAGCACGAGGGCGGGCAGCAAAAACAGCCAAGGGCGTGCTTTCATCGGCTTGCTCCCTGTGTGGCACGGTTATCCAATGCAGCGATCCTCCTGATAAAAGCGCATGGCTTCGGGCGGAAACGATACCCAGACGCGGTCGCCTTCTGCGACAGACATCGAATCGGGTATACGCGCCTTCAGCTTACGCGCGCCCCGTTCCAGTGTCAGGATTTTATAGGCCCCGGTGTCTTCGAGGAGATGGATGTCGGTTTCGATGTGGCCGGGCTTCGCCTCGTTTGACACGATGATGTGTTCGGGGCGTATGCCGAGGGTGAAGGGCGCATGGCTTGCGCTGAGATCGGATGCGAGCTGATGATCGATACTGATGCCTTCGTTTTCCCAGGTCAGTTTTCCGTCCAGCGATTCGATATCCAGAAAATTCATGCCGGGGCTGCCGATGAAGAATCCGATGAAGGGAGACGCGGGGTGATCGTAAAGTTCGGCAGGACTGCCGGATTGTTCGATGGCCCCGTTTCGCATGATGGTGACGTGGTCGGCGAAGGTTAGCGCCTCCTGCTGATCGTGCGTCACGTAGATCATCGTCAGCTTGAGTTCCGTCTGCACCTGTTTCAATTTACGGCGCAGTTCCCATTTTTGTTGCGGGTCGATCACAGTCAACGGTTCGTCCAGGAGCACCGCGGCGGTATCGGTGCGCACGATGCCTCGACCCAGTGAAACTTTCTGTTTTTCGGCGGCGGTGAGTTGATGCGGCTTGCGTTTCAGGACGCCATCGAGTTCGAGGAGATCCGCTATCTTGTGTACCCGATTTTTGATTTCGCCCGAGGTCATTTTGTCGTTCTTGAGCGGAAATCCGAGGTTTTGTTCCACATTCATCGAGTCGTAAACAACAGGGAATTGAAAGACCTGGGCAATGTGCCGGGCTTTGGGGGATTGTCGGGTGATGTCTTCGCCATCAAAGAGAATCGAGCCGGTCTGGGGGCGCAACAGGCCGGAAATCATGTTCAGTAGCGTCGTTTTTCCGCAGCCTGACGGCCCGAGTAATGCGTTGGCCGAGGCATCTTGCCACGTCATGTTGAGGGCTTCCAGGGCGAATCCGCTTTTGTCCGCGTCGGCACTGTAGCGATGCCCGATATTTTTCATTTCGATGCGCGCCACGGTTATACCCCTACCGCATCAGACGCGGGCACGTGTTTTAGTTCGCCGGTCGTCGCATCAAAAAGGAAACACTTCTCTGGCGAAAGGGTAAGCGAGATGGAATCGCCTATCGAAAAAGTTTTTAACGAGGGAAGCAACGCGAGCAAGGAGTGCGACTCATGTTTTAGGTGCAGCTCCGTGTCCGAACCGACCACCTCGGCGAGTTCGACTGTGCCCCTGAGGTGTGTGTTTTCGCTTTCGAGGGTTGGGCGCAATTCGTGGGCGCGTATGCCGACAAGGTATTCACCCGGCCTATAGTCATCTCTGTCCCAGGGCCAGGGAATGCGGAACGAATCGGAGACTTTGATCCATAAGGCGTCATTTTCTTCGCACGCTATGCAGGAAAGAATGTTCATTTCCGGATAACTGAAGTACGCACCTACATCACGATGGGCGGGCCGTTTGTAGACCTCTTGCGTCGGACCGTATTGCACGAGTTGACCGTCCTGCATGTAGCCGACGTGTGTCGCCATGGAGAGCGCGTCCACGGGTTCAGGAGTCGCGTAAATGGCGCATCCACCCCGATCACGAAAGATGCGTTTGAGTTCGCCACGCAATTCTTCGCGCAGTTTATAGTCCAGATTCGCCAGTGGCTCGTCCAGGAAAATATACTTCGAACCTTTCACGAGTGCGCGCGCGATGGCGCAGCGTTGTTGTTGGCCGCCACTGATTTCTTCGGGTCGGTGGTGCAGTATGGCGCTCAATCCGAGTAGTTCCGCGGTCTCATCGACTCTGCGCGTGAGTTCCTCTTTGCTAAGGGATGCTTTGCTGACCCGCAATGGCGAGGCGATATTTTCGAAGACAGTGAGGGAGGGGTAGTTGACGAATTGTTGATACACAAAGGCGACATTTCGGCGTTGCACAGGCCATGCGGTGACATCTTCGCCGTCGAAGAGAATACGACCGGCATCGGGACGGTCAATGCCTGCAATAATACGCAACAGGGATGTTTTGCCGGAACCCGTTGCGCCCAGGATTGTCGCAAAATCTCCATCCGCCACGTCGAAGGATATGTCGCGCAGGATCTCCTGCCCGCGAATCGACTTGGCTATGTGGTCAACCGTAATCCCCATCAGGAGAGTATACGGCTAGCTGCGACGGGGATGCAATGGGAGCAGGAAATCGGACGTGGCATAACGATTGCGCATTCTCTATTTCCTAAGTCCAGCGCGGCTTCGTTCGCGCTCGATGGCTTTTTCGGTTTCACTACGAAGAATAGAGAACCGCTGTCGATCGATGTCTTTCTTGATGAGCGGTTCGCCTCGTTCGATATACTTTAGCGCATCTTCGTAACGTCTGGTTCGCATAGCTTCCCGGGCCAATGTCCGATACATCCAGAAATAATTGGAACCCAGTTGTGCGGCATTCTCGTAATAGCGAAAAGCTTGTTCCTTGTTTCCGTCATTCCAAAAAACTCCACCGATATCGGACAGGGGCGTTGGCCATTTAGGAGCCATCTCGATCAATTCTTTGTAGAGGCGAATGCGTTCTTCACCTTCCGTCGTCTTGGCGTAATTGCGGATGGCATTGATTCGACCGTAGTGATAACTTTCCAGAGACTTGAAAGATGTTGAATAAATATAGGTGTCGCCTATCGTGCTGGCAGCGTCGAATTGAAGCTTATAGTCGTCCACCCTTCGTGCCCATATAAAGCACTTTAGATTGATTCCTTTGTGAGTCGGATAAAGGTCTCGCAAGATGCGATATTTCGATATCATATCTTGCGCGACATCAAGGCGCTTCAAAATGTCCTCAGAGCCGTCTTCATAATGCCGTTGCTGGTACAGGAGACTGTCCTGAATGGTAACAATCATCGGATTCGTATCGAACTGTTCCAAGGAGGTCTCGACGAAATTTTTAGCCGATTCCCTTGAGCCGCCCCATTTTGGTTGCAGACAGCTGAGCATCGCGCTGTAGGCCGATACGTAATAGGCCATCGACTCAATTGCATTCGAGAAGTAACGTTGCTCAATTTCTTTACCAAGTTGCGATCCCATGGCCACAACAATCAAATGCGTGGATGATGCGGGGTCCTTCGGGTTCATTTTATAGGCTCGCTCAAGGTCCACGCGCGCTTTGCCGAGCCAATTGAAAAGCAGCTCAAATTGTTCCTCAGATACGGTATCCGAGAATCCAGTGCCGCGTGCCTCCCACGCCCGATCAATGTAGTACTGGCCCCGAACGAGGAAAGGAAGTGCACTTTCCGGGTCGCTTTGGATCCAATCGGCATAGGTTTGCTCGACCTGCTCGTTTTTCGTCTGAGCCGGGATATCTTCCAGGCGATTCACGAATGCTGCATATTCATTCGCCGCCACTCCGTCGATACTCGCTACCAAAAGTGCATCCGCTTTCACCTGGATAGCGGCAAAGTCGCGATCTTCATGTAGAACGGTCACCCATTTCGCATAGGGTCGCGATATGGTGTAGCGGTCGCGTACGGTAACACTATCCACATAGGCTTTGGCTCTTTCGCCGAACTTCAAATCTCGGTAGGTGTGGAAGTGAGTCGACAACATTGACTGCTGGAACAATCGTTTCTTTGAGTTCCTCTGGTAGTTCGCCTCGCCCGGAGAATCGGATGGCGAGATACCCCGAGATTCCAATTACAGCGACAAGTAGCACGACAACGAACCGATTGTTGGTTTGCATAAAATCTCCGAAAATGCCATTTGTACGTGGGTTCGTCGCTCATGACAGAACACACAGTTCAATGGGAATCCGCCACTTTAACGAGTTACATCTTTGCCGGTCAACATTGCGATCGAATGTCGATATCTGTGGAAAGGTGTAATTTTCATCGTTGGCCGAATTGTGGTTCTGATTGAGAGTTCGGTGGAAATAGAGCTGATGCAGTCAGGTCTGGTGGAGCATGGTATTCGGCTGACTAGTTTGATCGCGAGTGATTTGATGATTTTAGTCGATAAGTACCGAATAGATTACATATTGTGTATAAAATATAACCTTTAGTAGTTAGCAAATTGTGAATTTAGACACGTCGTGCGCTTGACAGTCTTTTGTTCTTTAGATACAGTGTTGATCGAATTCGCTAGGCACGGGTTCGCAAGGCTGTAGTCCAATACGTTGATGCGCGAAATGTGTACTATTCGTACTGAGTATTCGGGGGAACAATCGTGTCGAGCGGTATCACCGGTGGTGAGGAGATCGATGCGGTATGGATGATGTCAATGTACATCTAAAAGGCTTCGGCCTGACTGAGCAACCCTTTGCGCCAACGGCTGACCCGGATTATTTCTATGCGTCGCGTGATCACAAGACGTGTCTTTTTCAATTGTGGTCCACGATTGACGAGCGGCACGGCATTGCGGTTGTACTCGGGAATTACGGCACGGGCAAAACGACCTTGCTACGAAAATTGATGACGGGCATGGCAACGGATCCTGAAAAGTACAACACGGCGGTGATCGGATCGCCGATTCCTTCGTGGACGAGTTTCTCGTTGTTGGAAGCGATCATTCAGCAGTTTCGTTTGTCGCCGGAGAAACGATCTTTCGCCTCGTATATGGAATCGTTGAATCGGTACTTGATTGTGAATCGTGATCGGGTGAACACGTTGATCATTGATGACGCGCAGAACTTGAATAAGCGGGGGCAATTGGAGCTCTTGCGTTTGGCGCAGAATCTGGAGACCCCGCAGCACAAATTGCTGAACCTGGTTTTGTTTGCGCAGTTGGAGTGGGCGCGCGTGTTGCAGGCGGCACCCAATTTTGAGCAGCGTGTAAATATGACCTATACGCTTGAAGTATTGACGGTGGAAGAGGTTGCGCAATTCATTGAGTTTCGATTGAGTCGGGCCGGGGCGACACCGGGCAGTACGCCTTCGTTTCAATCAGACGCGATTCAGTTGATTCATACGTTTTCTGAGGGTAATCCGCGTGTGATTGTGACCTTATGTCGCAATGCACTCATGTTCGCAACGCAGACCAAGAAATCAGTTATTGATCGCGATGTTATTGTGCAGACGATCGACAAGACGACTTTGCCGAATTCGCGTAAGATTGCGTTGGCTCGTGGGAGCTTGGTTGAGGCCGAGTCGCGCGCATTGGAATCAGCGACACCGGATGCCATGCCCGTTGTGACCTCTGAAAGGCGTGCGTTGGACGATACGATAGTTCCGGCCACGGTAGTGCGCACCAATAGCAACAGAGCCAATGAATTATTGCTGAAAGCCAATATGGATCAAGCAAGGGGCCGTTAAACACATTGCATTATGACAGACGAAGAATCCCAAACATCGGCGGACGAGGGGGGCGCATCCTACATGGATGAGGAGTATGCAGATGGTCGCCTTGATAGTGGTGCTGGTGCTATTCTGGTAGACAGTGATCTCGATTTTATTAACATGTCGGGGCTCACCACGCCCGTGTCCGTTGATTTGGGTGTCTCCGATCCCATGGATTACACCGAAGAGAACCTGCGCCCAGACGCATTGGTCAGTTTTTTTGAAGAGGGTGTTGGCGATGTCGACTCGGACATGGATCCGGGCACGATAACCGTTCGTGATGAGGTGATTGTGGATGATCAGGCGGTTGAACCGTCATCCACGAGCGCGGCGGTGTCGGATCTTGAAGATCTTATTTCGGGCATAACCGAAGTCCCGGTGGAGGAGGAAGCCTCGTCCGATGATACGGATGCGGATTCAATAGAATCACAGACGTCTGCGGAGATTGAATCGCTGTTGACCTCTCTGGAGTCAGAACTGCAGGAGAAACCGGAAACATTTGTTGAGGCTGCTGACGAAGTGTCGGTGGAAGCGGCGCCTGTGCGTTCGCCGAAACCGGTAGAGTCCGGTGTGACCGAAATCGAAACGCCGTAAGATTCCCCCGAAATTCCGCCTGAAATGGAGTTGCCAGCAGCCTCTTGAGCGCGTGATCTGACATCGAATGGTGGTTGCCGCGAATGGATGCAATGTGGGAAGACCGCATGGCCGCGTGTTACAATTCCCCGTAGCTGACTGCAACCAGGAGCCCGCAGATGATTCGAGTCATAGATGGAATGGTGCGCCCAATCATCCGCACCGTCCCGGGAGTACTGCTGGTTGCTGTTTTGAGCTTTGTGAATCTATCCTGTGCCCAAGACGCCGAGCCGAAGCCGACGTCCAACAAGGAGCCGACACCCGTGGCCACGCCCACTGAAGTCCACAAGCACACGAATCGTCTTGTAAACGAAACGAGTCCGTACCTTTTGCAACATGCCCATAATCCGGTGGACTGGTATCCCTGGGGTGATGAGGCCCTCGAAAAAGCGAAGGCGGAGAACAAGCCTATCTTCCTGTCGGTGGGGTATTCATCGTGTCATTGGTGCCACGTGATGGAGCACGAGTCGTTTGAAGACGACGAAGTCGCCGCGCTGCTGAATGAACACTTTATCAGCATCAAAGTGGACCGCGAAGAACGTCCGGATATCGATGAGATTTATATGGCCGCCGTGCAGGCGATGACGGGGCAGGGTGGCTGGCCGATGAGTGTGTTTATCACGCCCGAATTGAAACCCTTCTGGGGCGGTACCTATTTCCCTAAAGAGAGTAAGTTCGGGCGACCGGGTTTCATGACGATTCTCGCGGGTATTGCGGATTCCTGGGATACGAAACACGAGCAGATTCTGGAATCGTCGGAAAAGCTGACGACCCACATGAACGCGATACTGGCATCGGACATAGGAGGCGAAGGTGAACCTACACCGCAGCTTATTACGAATGCGGTCGCGCAACTGGCATCGAACTTTGATCGATACGAAGGAGGATTTGGTCAGGCCCCGAAATTCCCGTCGTCGTCCAGCATTGCCATGGTGTTGCGCGAATACAATCGTACGAAGGACGCGGACTTGCTGCATATGGCGACGTTGACGCTGGACAAGATGTCTGACGGCGGCATGTACGATCATCTGGGCGGTGGATTCGCGCGGTACTCGACCGATGACGAGTGGTTGGTGCCGCATTTCGAGAAGATGTTGTATGACAACGCGCAGTTGGCGCAGGTGTATCTGGAAGCCTATCAGTTGACGGGCAACGAGGATTACCGTCGCGTCGTGGATGAGACCTTCACCTATATTTTACGAGACATGCGTGATGAACGCGGTGGATTTCACAGTGCCGAAGATGCCGACAGTGAAGGCGAAGAAGGGAAATTCTACATTTGGGACCGCACGGAGCTGGATGGATATCTGGGCAAGGCCGATGCGAAACTATTCTGTACCTATTACAACGTGAAAGCCGATGGGAATTTTTCGTCGCAAGAGAGTTATCACGAAGGCCTCAATATTCTGCATACGCCGATTTCCGATGAGGCGGTTGCGAAGATACTGCAGATTTCCGAAGCCGATCTATCCGAGAAGATGGCAGAACTGAAAGCCAAGCTGCTGGAGGTGCGTAGCAAACGTGTACGGCCGGGTTTGGATGACAAAGTATTGACCTCGTGGAACGCGCTGATGATTTCCGCATTTGCGCAGGGGTATCAGGTGCTGGGGGACGAGGCGTACCGGGATGCTGCGGTAGAAGCAGCAGACTTTATTCTGAACGATATGATTGAGGACGGTGAACTGTTGCGAACCCATCGCAAGGGTACGAGTCGCATTCCGGCGTATCTGGATGACTATGCATTTATGATAGTCGCCTTGTTGGACGTGTATGAAGCGACCTTTGATACGCGTTGGATTCAGGCGGCGCAGGAACTGGCGATCGGCATGACCGAAAAATTCTGGGACGAAGAAGTGGGCCAGTTTTACTTCACCTCGCTGGAACACAAACATCTCATCGTGCGCACGAGTACGTCACAGGACAACGCCACGCCGTCCGGCAACTCCATGGCGGCCTACGGCTTGTTGCGTCTCGCGAAGTTTACCGACTCGGCTGAAGATTACGACATGGCGAGTCGAATCATAATGAATAACTATCCTTATTTGAATGAGCATCCGCTTGGATTTATGCGATTGATGTGTGCGGTTGATTTCATGGTGTATCCACCACGGGAGATTGCACTGGCGGGTCCCTTGGCTGACGCAGGCACCACCAAATTGCTGGTCACGGTGCGTGGGAATTTTATTCCGAACAAGATTGTTGCTCAGGTAGATCCTGCGGACGCATCGGCTGTGGAGACGGCAGCGATTATTCCGCTACTGGCCAACAAAACAATGATCAACAACAAGGCTACCGCTTATGTGTGCAAGGATTTTGCCTGTAAGAAGCCTGTGGATACGCCGGAAGCATTGGCGAAACAGTTGGACTTGAACCCGGGAGAATAATCGATGTATCGGACTTATTTGGCACTTGTCGCCATTTTTCTACTTCCCTTTGTCGCATTGGCGCAGGGCATTCGTGTGGATACGGATTTGTTGCAGGATACGCAAGCGGCGCATCCGGGCGCGACCCATCATCTGGCCGTCACGGTGAGTCTCGAGCACGGGTACCACGTGAACTCGAACAAACCGTTGGAAAGTTTTCTGATTGCCACCGTATTGACGGTTGAAGGGCCGGAAGGCGTGGCCGCGTCAGAAGTTGTTTATCCCCAAGCGATTGAAGTGATAACGGGCGGTTCGCCGACTCCAATGGCTGTGTACGAAGAAGAATTTGTTATGGGCGTCGCGCTTGATGTGGGCGATTCCGTTGCTGCCGGGGATTATCCCTTGAACGTGAGCCTGCGCTATCAAGCCTGTAATGATACGACCTGTTTGCAACCCATGACGCTGGAACTGGAAGCGACGCTGACGGTTGTGTCCTCGGATACGGCATTGACCAAACAGCACGAGGCGATCTTCGCGGGACTTATCTTTGCTGGCGGTACGGGCGAAGCCGTCAAGGTCGCCGCGACGGAGCCGGAAATAGAGTCAGATGTCGCTGTTGCTGAAGAGGGCGACGTGATGGCCTTGCTCGATCGCTTTGACGTGATCGGTACCACGGGCGGAAACATGCCGCCGGACGATTTCATGCAGTTCATTGATGATGCTGAAGCGGGAGTGGTTCGCGAGGGCTTATTCGCGGGAAGAGGCCCGATCGCCATCGTGTTGCTTGTGCTTATTGGCGGCTTGGCCCTGAACATGACACCGTGCGTATTGCCGCTGATTCCTATCAATTTGGCCATCATCGGTGCCGGCGCACAATCCGAGTCGCGCGTGCGGGGCTTTGCCCTGGGTGGTGCTTACGGTGCTGCGATGGCGGTGGTCTATGGATTGCTCGGATTGATCGTCATATTGACGGCTGGCACCTTCGGCACGATCAACGCCTCGCCATGGTTTAACATCGGAATCGCGATCCTCTTTGTTGTGTTGGGCCTCGCGATGTTTGATGTGATTCAGATTGATTTCACGAAATTCCAGACGAAGTTTAATCTGGCCAACAAGGGCAAAAAAGGCAGCCTGCCGCTCGCCTTTGGAATGGGCGGTATCTCGGCCTTGCTGGCTGGCGCGTGTGTGGCACCCATCGTGATTCAGGTGATCGTATTCTCGAGCGACCTGTATGCTAAAGGAAATACGGTTGCGCTCGCGTTGCCGTTCTTTTTGGGACTCGGCATGGCGATTCCCTGGCCGCTGGCCGGTGGTGGTATGTCGATTATGCCCAAGCCTGGCGCGTGGATGGTGCGTGTGAAACAGGGCATGGGCGTATTCATTCTTGGATTCGCCGCATACTATGCGTATCTGGCTTATGAGATTCTTGATAGCCGCAACGTCGAAGAAGGGGCGGTCGCGGGAAGCGTGCAAGAGTTGCTTGAAGACGGCTGGACACCGAGTTTGACCGCTGGTCTGGAACAAGCACTCGAAGATGATTCGCTGGTGCTGGTCGACATGTGGGCGAGCTGGTGCAAGAATTGTTTTGTGATGGATAAAACGACTTTGAAAGATGCCGGTGTCACGGCTGCCCTCGAGGACTACGTGAAGGTGAAGTATCAGTCCGAAGATCTTGAAGTGTCGCCAACCAAGGAAGTGCTCAAACGCTTCGACGGTATCGGCTTGCCGACCTACGCGATATTACGACCCAAAACGGATGGTGCCGAATAATTCCTAGAGCAGCTCGGCGATTTGCACAGCGTTGTAGGCCGCGCCTTTAAGCAGGTTGTCCGAGACGATCCACATGTCGAGTGCTGAGGGATGGGACAGGTCTTCGCGAATTCGACCCACGAAGGTATCGCCCAGTCCGTGGGCATCGAGTGCCAGTGGATATTCCTGGGCCGCTGGATTGTCCTTCACGATGACGCCGGGAGCCTGACTCAGAATCTCGCGCGCTTCGTCGGCGGTCAGCTTCTTCTCGGTTTCGACATTTACCGCCTCGCTGTGGCCCGTATGCACCGGTACGCGCACGGTGGTGGCGGTCACGCGAATGGAATCGTCTCCCATAATTTTCTGGGTCTCGTTGACCATCTTCATTTCTTCGGTGGTGTATCCGTTGTCGACGAAGGCATCGCTACCGGGTATTTGGGGAATGACATTGAACGCGATGGGGTGCGGAAAGAGGTCGCATTTGGGTTCTTCACCAGCCAGAATCGCGCGCATTTGATCTTCCATTTCCTTTAGCGCATTGACACCCGCACCGGACACGGCCTGGTAGGTGGAGACGACGACGCGTTTGATGGTCGCGGCCTTGTGCAGCGGATGAAGCACGACAACCATCTGAATGGTGGAGCAATTCGGGTTGGCAATGATGCCTTCGTGCCATTCCACGTCGTGCGGGTTCACTTCCGGCACGACCAGTGGCACTTTCGGATCCATACGCCACGCCGAGGAGTTATCCACGACCACACATCCGTCCGCAGCTGCACATGGAGCGAATTTTTTGCTCGTACCGCCGCCTGCGCTGAACAGGGCAATGTCCACACCCTTGAAAGAGTCTTCGGAAAGCACTTCAACCGGGATTTTTTCGCCTTTGAAGGTCACTGTCTTGCCAATGGATCGTGCGGACGCGAGGGGTTTGAGCGCTTTCACGGGAAAATTGCGCGATTCCAGGGTGCGCAGGATTTGTTGGCCGACGAGCCCGGTGGCTCCGGCGATGGCGACGACTTTCTCGGACATGATTCAGAGATACTCCCTGTTGATCGGGTTTGGGGGTTGACACAAAACAAGGGCCGACAAATGGAAGTCGGCCCTTGGCAGGATTCAGTAAATTACACTTGGTGGAACGTCAGAAAACCTACCGGGGTCAGGCTGTAGCCTTTGTGATGGCATCGGCCAGCTCGGCCTTGGCCGTAACACCAATGAAACGACTGGCTTCTTCGCCGTCTTTCATGATGAGCAATGTAGGGATGCTGGAGACGTTGTAACGCGCTGCGAGGTCGGCTTCGTTATCAATGTTGATTTTACCGATTCTTGCCGTGCCCTCAAATTCAACACCGAGTTCATCGATCATCGGGGCTATCATCTTACAAGGGCCACACCATTCAGCCCAAAAATCGAGAAGGGTAACGCCTTCTTTGGTCATTTCTTCAAAATTGGCAACAGTTATTTCAGCGGCATTGCTCATGGGTGACTCTCCTTATCGTCTCTGGCCTTGGCTCTATCGATCAGACCGGATTATGCGTACTGATGAGCGAGTAGTATACAGGATTCCGGTTGTTGAGAGTCAACTCGTCGCGACGGGCGACTATCGGACACGAGAATTTACGTTGCAAATGGACAAAAACTGTGAGAAAGGTATACTCCTGAATCGTTACTTGGGGGAAATCGAGTTGCGAAGGCATGCAACGCAACGATTTTGGTGTTACCGCAGTCAAAAGAAGACCATTACCCGGCTTACCGAGCCGTTTCTCATAACCAGCCGCGAGATTTCATGAAATTACGTATTTTTATCCTCTGTATCGCCATGGGTGTGTTTTCCCTGACGACGCATGCGCAGGACGTTTCTTACGCGAAGCGGCATACGCAAGCGGTTCGCGCGAGTGAACCGCCCACGATTGACGGTGTCATGGACGAGGCCGTTTGGGACACGGCGCCGGTTCTGGATCAATTCTATGATCGCATCAGTGACGGGTACTCTAAAATACCTACCGAAGCACGTATTCTCTATGACGACGACAACTTCTACGTCGTAATTATCGCTTACGGGGACACCTCGAAGCTGGTCGCGACGGAGAGGAAATATGACCGCACGCGCATTTTTCAAGATGATCAGGTGCAGGTTACTTTCGATACCTTTCACGACCAGAGACGCTCCTACATATTCGGCGTGAATCCATTGGGTACGCGGCTGGATGCACGGTCGAGTACGAGCGGGTTCAATATTGCTTGGGATGCGGACTGGGAGGCCGAAACGACGATTCTTCCCGATCGCTGGATTACTGAAATGCGGATTCCGATTGGCGTCATGTATCTCGACAAAACAGCAACTGAAACATGGGGCGTCAATTTTTTCCGGGACAATCGTGAAGCGAACGAATTCAGCCGTTGGAGTTACAACCCCAATATCGCCAGCCGGACCGAGCGCTATGGCGAGTTGCGTGGTCTGGATTTGTCCAACGTGACGGTGGTTACGGATCCCGACATTGAGACCTATGCAAGCGTATCCACCACGAAGGTGAAAGATGAGGACGCTTCGACACGGATATCCGCTGGACTGGACGCTTCGTTGCGTATTAATTCACACTGGATTACTACGGTGACAGTGAACCCGGATTTTGGTCAGGTGGAAGCGGACTCCGACACGATTGAGTTGCGGGATACAGAGCGATTCTTGCCGGAACGCCGCCCGTTTTTCAACGAAGGGGCCGAGTTGTTTCGAACACCGCTTCGTTTGTACAACAGTCGTCGCATCACGGATATCGAAGTGGGTGCCAAGATTACCGGAACGGGCGAAGACTGGACGCTGGCCGCGCTGGACATTCAGGGGACGAGTACCAGTACCGGTGACGGAAACTTTCTGGTGTCGCGTTATACGCAGCGCGTGACGGATGAAGTCGAATTGGGTGGCGTGTTGATCAATGCGACAGGTCGAGACGGAGACAATACGGTGTTTGGGCTGGATTCGCGCGTGGAGTTGGGCGAGAACACGGTGTGGACGACTCAGGCTACTTTTCTTGAAGACAAATCGCGTCAATCGGATCCCAATGCAACGGAACAGGGCGATATTCGGAGTTCCGATTACGCATGGGTAACCGAATTGGAGGGTGGCACCAAACCGCTCTTCTGGGAAATTGAACTCGTCGATATTTCGGAAGGATATTCGCCCGATTTGGGGTTCATTTCACGTGACGATATTCAAGGACTCAACGGCGAGCTCGATTTGGTGATGGACGATGTTTCGGGTCCGGTTGAACGCTATGGTGGAGAAGCGGAGTTCGAGTATTATCAGAATCACGATGGTATGACGACGCTGCGGGATTTCGAGTTGGGGTCGTTCGTAAATTTTGATAGTAATATTGATTTTTTCGTTCAGCGCACGGAGGATTTTCATCACCCCTACGACAATCACACCAATACTTTCTGGATGGGGTATAACATGCAGAATCGGTACAAGTCGTACATGGGAAGTTATAGCTGGGGTGAATTCCAAGAGACGAAGTTTAAGCAGTTCAGCACAAGAAAACCGTTCAGAATCGGGGAGCGGTATACGACAGAACTAACCGCCGATTATCGCCTTGAGGAAATCGAAGACAGCAACGATGAAGAAGAAATCTGGTTGGTGCGTTGCGTCAATGAATACACCTTCGCCTGGGAAGGACGCGTGAAACTGACCGTTGAAGAGAGTTCCGAGGATCGCTACAACCGCACCCTGCTATTTGCCTATGAGGACGTCGGTGTCTGGGATTTCTACATCGTTCTGAACGACATCAAAGAAAGTAACGGCATCGAAAGCCAGGGTGTGTTCAGCAAGTTCGTCTATCGGTGGTAAACGCTTAGAACTGGCTGGACATCGCCGCGAATCCCTTGGTCACCGGGAATTTTCCTTCGTATTTGATGAAGCCGACGTGACCATCCATGTACAGCACATTGCAGCCGCCCGGGCCGTGATTGTAGTCAACCCCGCTTCCTGCGATGTTGAGGCTGATGGTATCCCACATGACAGGAATTTGGCTCTCGGGTATGTTGGATGCTGCCGGGTTGTTTATGTCCGTGATGAGGAAACGGGATATCCCCTCGCGTAAGCGATTCAGTTTATCGGTGCGACCGTTGCCGTAGCCCAGGCCCGACCAGTCGATTCCCCAGATAAGCATGTCTTCGGCGAAATTGATCGTGTCCAGCTCTTCATCGGGCGTGGAAGCGTCCATGACTCCGTTGATGAGAAGGTAAACCGTCATGCCGACCAACTGCGCCGGACCGGGAAATGGAGCCGTGACCACGTTGTCGTTGTCTTCAGAATTATCGAGCACGTAACCGAGGTAATTGTAGCTTTCATCGGCATTGGTGATTCTTCCGACGTATTCACACGTATTCGATCCATCGTCCGCCACGATGAGCAGCGGGTTATCGGAGTCCAAGATACCTGAATCCGAGGGGCACAGGAGAATGTTCGGCTCATCCATATATTGCGCGTACATCGCGCGGGTGTTGAAGGTGAATACAGCGTTGTCCTGCATTGAATCCGGGTCGCATCCCATGGCATCGAGAACGGTGCCGAACTCGGGATCGCCTTGTATAGGCGGATACATGCCTTTTCTGGATTCTCCGGCGTACATTTTCAAGGAGAGTGCGAGTTGTTTGATGTTGTTGGCGCAGGATGCTCTGCGGGCGGCTTCACGTGCTCTTGACAGGGCAGGGAGCAGAATTGAGGCCAAAATGCCGATAATGGCAATGACGACGAGCAATTCGATGAGGGTAAATCCACGTTTCTTCATGGCACTGCTCCGATACATAATGTCTTAACTAAACCACTTCTAACAATAATGGCGGCAGTATAGCATTTTTTCCTTGTCATTTCCTATATCTAGCCCTATAATCATCTCTAAACCTGAGTAGCTCCTCGTGTTTCTGTTTCATCTTATTATTTTTGTGGAACATGTGGTGGGTTGCGTGGGTTGAACACTTTACGGTTCCGCGCATGGACCGCTACTGAAAACCTCTTTAATAGGGAGATCTAAAAATGAAGGCAACAAAAACCAGCGTGTCACTGATGCTTGCCGGTCTAATGGTGAGTACGACGGCGATGGCCGCACAGGTCACGTTTACCAAAGACGTGTTACCCATCTTGCAGGAAAACTGCCAGACCTGTCACCGCCCCGGTGGCGACAATATGTCTGGCATGATTGCTCCGATGTCCTTGATGGATTATCAGGAAACGCGTCCATGGGCCAAAGCGATTATGAAGGCTGTTGAAAATAAGACGATGCCACCTTGGCATGCCGGTGAAAAATTCAATGGTCACTTCAGCAATGAACGTACGCTGACCGCCGAAGAAATTGCAACGGTTGTCGCCTGGGTGAAGACCGGCGCGAAACGCGGAAACCCTGCGGATGCGCCTGCTCCCATAGAATTCCGTGAAGGGTATTTCATGGGCGAGCCTGATTTGGTGATTAATTTCAATGAACCTTTCTTTGTGAAAGATGATGTTCAGGATCTCTATTATAATGAAACGGTGACGATTACCGACGAAATGATGCCCGAAGATAAATTCATCACAAACGTTGAGTTTATTCCTGGCAGCGAAGTGGTTCACCACATCATTGCCTACGCTTCGGATCCTGAAGCTGAGTACATCACGGAGATCGGTGAAAACGAAGACCTTGAAGGGGGCGAAGAAGAACGCCTGCGGGGTCGTACGATGCTTGGTGGTCTGGCTCCCGGTACAGATGCTGGCTACTATCCCGAAGGATTCGCATTCCCGATTAAACAGGGTTCTGAAATTACCTTCGCAATGCATTACCACAAGGAAGCGGGTCCGGGTACGGGCGTGTATGACGATTCCACAATGGCGATGAAATTTGCCACTGGAACACCTCGGCACAGCATGAATTTTACGACCATAGCGCACGGGGCATTCGAAATTCCGCCCGGCGTGGACAATTGGGTTGTCAGCGGCGCGAGGACTTTCGAAGAAGATATTCTTCTGTTGAACCTCTTCCCGCATACGCACCTTCGTGGTGTGGCCAGCACGTATACGGCGTACTATCCTGATGGCACCGTTGAGGAACTTCTGGAAACGCCGAACTACGACTTTAACTGGCAGGAATATTACTACTACAAAGAGCCCAAACTCATTCCCGCAGGAACACGTATTGAAGTTGAGTTGGTCTATGACAACTCACCTGAAAACGCAGAGCGCGTCGGTTTTGACTCGAGTCGTGCGGTGAGCTTCGGTGGACCCACGACCGATGAAATGGACCTTGGTTGGTATACTTATTCCAACGCCAAGCCTGACCTGAGCGACTGATTATTGGGTCTGAATTAGTGTAACCTTACGGGGGAATTCGGCCAGGCCGAATTCCCCCGTTTAGATTTTTCGTCCTGATTTAGTGTAGTTAAAAGAGCGTCGCGCAGCAATCTGGGAAGGGCGCGGTGTTCTATCAAAGGAGTTCAACCCCGTGAAAGTATTCAAGTCAATTTCTAGTCTCGCGTGCGTGGTCATGGCTGTGACCGTATTAACCTTTGCGCCCCAGGCGCAGGCCGAAGATCCTGTCGCTACCGAGTTGAGTGTCTCCGGTGTCGAGGATTGGGTGGGGCTTTGGAAAGTCACCACAGAAATCATGGATCGTGAGTTCATTCTCTTCCTCAACATTGCCGAGGTTGAAGGCAAACTGGGCGCCACCCTGGATATGGAGGGCAACCCGGAGCCTCGCGCCTTTGCCTCAATGGCCAAAACGGAAAACGGCATTGAATTGGATGGCGAGTTGCTGTTTATGGGCAGTATCAAGGTTGAGATCAATATGAAACTTCAATTTGATGATGAGAACGTCATCTATGGAGTCGTCAAGAATCCGGGTGGCTTCTTTGAATCTCCGTTGACAGGCGAACCGTTGACTCAAGTGGAACTGGATTCGGTGCAGGGCAAACGCCGCGCACCGACCGAGGCGCAAATTCGCGTGGGTAAGAAGACGGTTCGTTTGGCATTCTCTGGATTGGAAAGAGATTCCGTGGAGTGGGATCAGTTGCAGAACACCAAAGACGGCGAAATTTTTCAGTTTACCTTGCACCGTGCCATGAAAATCTATACCGAATTTGATTTGACCCACGGCGACACTACCATCAAGAAAGAAAATTTCGCGCCGGATTATCCGGGTGTGTACAGCGTGTGGCTCAAGAAAGTTGCTGGCGGATGGAGCCTCGTATTCAACAGCCAACCTGATATTTGGGGCTCGCGCCACAATGCGGAATTCGATGAGTATGAAGTTCCCATGACGGTTTCAACCGTTGAAGGCGATCCCGCTGAAACGTATCGTGTTGAAATGGAGCAAGACGGGGATAATGCGAATCTCGACATGTTCTGGGGCGATCAGAAATGGTCCACGACCTTTGAGATTGTGCAGTAAGTCGTATACAATACAGCCGATAAGTTCCGCACAGGAATCGGGAGTTATCCCGATTCCTGTGTTTCTTTTTGGAGGTGTCATCGTGTTTAGCGTATTTCTTCGGCCGTGCCGAATCCCGTCTCTTCTGGGTCTTCTGGCCTTGTCCCTTTCTTCAGTTAGTCTCGCGGCCACCGATGCAGACATCGCGTATTTCGAGACCGTCATTCGCCCGATTCTTGCCGAACGTTGTTACGAGTGTCATGGTCCCGAAGAACAAGAGAGCGACCTGCGGCTCGACCATATTACGACTATCCTCATCGGTGGAGAATACGGTGCGGCACTGGTCGCCGGAAAACCGGAGGACAGTAACATCGTTGAGGCCATCAACTGGTCTGATCCTGATTTTCAGATGCCGCCGAAGAAAAAACTGAGCGACGAGGAAATCGACAAGCTCACGAATTGGATCGCGATGGGCGCTCCGTGGCCCGATGAACCGCTTCCCGCTGAAAGCATCGAAAAAGACACGTTTGATTTGGAAAGGCGTGCGAAATCCCACTGGGCCTGGCAACCGATCACCAGCCCGGCGGTCCCCAAGGTTTCCGATTCCGCCTGGAACAAAAACCCGGTTGACGGATTCGTCCGGGCCGCACTTGAAGCCGAGGGACTCAATCCTGCATCGCGTGCCGAAAAACGTACGCTGATTCGCCGGATTCATTTTGATCTGATCGGACTGCCGCCAACACCTGGGGCGGTTGAAGCCTTCGCAAACGATTCCTCGTCCGATGCCTACGCCAACATTGTTGATAAGTTGCTTGCGAATCCGGCATTCGGGGAACGCTGGGGTCGTCACTGGCTGGACATCACACGTTATGCGGAAACCTACGGTCATGAAGGCGACTATCCGATTCGGCACGCGTGGCAATATCGAGACTATGTCATCCGGGCCTTGAATCAGGATTTGCCCTACGACGAATTTGTGCGCGAACAGATTGCGGGCGATTTGCTCGGCAACCCGCGCATGAACAAAGAAGAGGGATTTAACGAATCGATAGTCGGTACCGGCTGGTGGTTCATGCATCAGGCCACCCACGCGCCCGTGGACGTCGTCAAAGATGAAGCCGACCGCATCGATAACCAAATCGACGTACTTGGCAAAGCCTTCCTCGGTATGACCGTCGCGTGTGCACGCTGCCACGACCACAAATTCGACGCCATCTCCACCAAAGACTACTACTCCATGACCAGCTACATCCGCTCATCACGCCAGCAATTCGCATTCCTCGATCAATTCGACAAAATAAAATCCAAATCCAACACCCTCGCTAAACAGCAAGCCGACGCCATCAAGACCATCAACAAAGCCGTCCCAACCCTCGCCAAGTCCGCCCCCGACATCAAAGACTACCTGCTCGCACTCAAAGAAATCGTCGGAGAAGACTTCGATATCAGCGCAGAAAAAATCGAAATCCCCGACCAAAAGATAATCGATACCGCAAAAAAATGCAATCTCGACTACGACACAACCAAACGCTGGGTCAACGCCCTTGCACACAAACGCACAGCGAATCCAAACCACCCCTTCTACCCATGGGCACGCATGGCCTCCGGAAAATCAATACCCAAAGCCAAAGAACAACCCGAATCCGTCGTCTTCGCTACCTTTAACGACGGCACATTCGAAAACTGGACCGCCACCGGAGAAGCCTTCGGAGAAGCCCCTACCACCCAACCCGAATTCTCCACAGCATCCAACAGCACAACACTCATCCCCGAAGGCGTCGTACACAGCGCACGAACCTCAGCCAAACTTCGCGGCGTACTACGATCACCCAACTTCACCATCACCCACGACGGACTCCAATACCGTACAGCAGGCCGAAAAGGTAAATTGCGCCTCGTCATCAACCAATACCAGATCCGCGAATTCAACGGACTCCTCTTCAACGGTTCACTCTCCACCATCAACAACAACTCCACCTACGCCTGGGAAACCCAGATCGCAAACCTACATAAATTCAAAGGTAAACAAGCCTACATCGAAATCATCGATGATGGCGACGGATGGATAGCCGTAGACGAAATTCGGTTCACAAACCAAAAAGCCGTCCCACTCAAAACGAAGCAAGTACTCGAAAAAAACGGTGGATCGATCGAAGACTACGACGACCTCATCAACGCATACGCCAACTGGGCGAAAAAAGGATTCGCCAACTGGAAAGATCAATCCACCGACACACTTACCACCGGATACCTAAATTTCCTTCTCGAAAAAGACCTTATCGGGCGAAAGAAGTTCGACAAAAAATACCTCAACATCAAACGTAAAATCGCCGATCAAGCTGCCGAAATACCAGAACCCATCATCGTTCTCGCCATGGCCAAAGGCTACTCCCAAGACGCACACGTATTCGTACGCGGAAATCACACTTCCCCCGGCGACACAACACCCGGACGATTCCTCGAAGCCCTCGGCGGCAACGCACCCAAACCCGAAGAAATGAATGAAGGCAGACTCCAACTCGCAGACCAGATCCTCGACAAAAATAATCCCCTGACCGCGCGGGTCATGGTCAATCGCCTCTGGCACCATCTGTTCGGCAGAGGCATCGTCGAATCGGTGGACAACTTCGGCGTATTGGGTCGTACACCGACGCATCCCGAGTTGCTCGACTATCTCGCGACCCAATTCCGCGACGATGGCTGGTCCATCAAGGACACGATTCGCCTCATCGTTACATCCGAAGCCTACGCCATGTCGAGTGGCCTCAGCGATGCCGCTGCCGAAGAAAAGGACCCCGCGAATTTCCTGCTTCATCGGCAAAATGTGCGTCGACTCGAAGGGGAAATTATTCGCGATGCCGTGTTGGCCGTTGCGGGCGAGCTCAACGATACCATGTACGGAAATTCCGTCGCGGCGCACCTCTATCCTTTTATGACCAATCACCGTCGACCCGGCGAATCTGGGCCGGTGGATGCCGATCGGCGCCGTTCGATCTACATGCGTGTGCAGCGAAACTTTTTGTCGCCGATGATGCTCGCCTTCGATATGCCGCTGCCGGACACCACGATCGGCAAACGCACGGTGTCCAACGTGCCTGCACAGTCACTCATTATGATGAACGATCCCTTTATTGTTGCGCAGGCCGAAGCGTGGGCGAAATCGCTGATGGAGGCGCATCCAGCGTCGATAAATGATCGTGTGAACACAGCCTACATGAGCGCGTTCGGGCGTGCAGCCTCCGATGTCGAGCTTTCGACTGTGAATCAATTCTTGGCGCAACAGGCCGAGGCGTATCAATTGAGTGAAGATGACGTTTTGAACAATACCGACCTCTGGAAAGATCTGTGTCAGGTGCTGTATATGTCCAAGGAATTTATTTACATTGGCTAAGGGGTCGCCCCTAGGTCGTTATGGAGTTTGAATAATGAGTCATCATTGCGGACGATTTCGAGATATGCCATTGACGCGGCGCGATATGCTGAAAACCAGTGCGCTGGGATTCGGCGGGCTTGCACTGTCGAGTTTGCTGGGCGATAAAGCCTTCGGGGCCACCGGGCCCTATCACCATGCCCCAAAAGCGAAAAGCATCATTTTCCTGTACATGGACGGGGGCGTGTCGCATGTGGACAGCTTTGATCCGAAACCCCGGCTTCGTGAAGAAGACGGCACACCGTTCAAGATGAAAATGGAGCCGACGCAGTTTGACAATAACGGGAACACGCTGGGAAACCTCTGGGATTTCAAGCGGTATGGCGAATGTGGGAAACAGGTCAGCGATCTGTTTCCGCATATCGGTTCGTGCGTGGACGACATCACCTTTATCCACTCCATGACCTCGAAGTTTTCTGAGCACAATCAGGCGAATTATTTTTTGCATACGGGTCATGGCTTGTCGGGTCGTCCCAGCATGGGCGCGTGGACGTCGTACGGGCTGGGGGCGGCGTCGGAGAATCTTCCGGGGTATGTCGTGCTGAACGGTGGGCTGATTCCTTCGGGTGGCGTGGACAATTTTGGATCGGGATTCCTGCCCGCGAGTTTCCAGGGGTCGGTCATGCAAGCTCAGGATCCCGCAGTGCCGAATATCAATCCGCTGGAAGCGAACGCCGAGTTGCAGAAGAATAAGCTCGCGTTATTGGGAGCATTGGACGATGAAGTGATGGCGCGTATGGGTGAGCATGATGCGCTGGAAAGTGCCGTCAAGAATTATGAGTTGGCGTACCGGATGCAGTCCGCTGTGCCGGAGTTGATGGATATTTCGGGTGAGACTGACGCGACGAAAGAGTTGTACGGTTTGAACGACGAGTATCCGCAGACCAAGAGTTACGCGATGCAGTGTTTGGTGGCACGACGCCTGGTTGAGCGAGGCGTGCGTTTTGTGGAGCTGACCTGCTCGTCGATCAAAGGTTCGGATCGCTGGGATGCGCATGGTGGTCTTAAAGAAAATCACACGAACAACGCGAAAGCCGTTGACCAACCGATCGCAGGGTTACTGAAAGATCTGAAAAGTCGCGGCATGTTGGATGAAACCCTGGTTGTATTCTCTGGTGAATTCGGACGCACGCCTTTCGCGCAGGGAACGAACGGTCGCGACCACAACCCCTACGGCTTCACGACGTGGATGGCCGGCGGCGGCATGAAAGGTGGCTACAGCTACGGCGCGACGGACGAATACGGCTACAAAGTCGTCGAAAACAAAGTCGAAATCCACGATCTTCACGCGACGATGCTCCACCAGATCGGCTTCGACCACACCCGCCTCACCTACTACTACAGCGGCCGAGACATGCGCCTGACCGATGTCCACGGGGAAGTCCTGCACGATATTCTGGCGTAGAAGTAATGCCGGGACGGAGCTTATCCGAGCCGGGATGACGTGGTCGTCCATTTGTCGTCGCCGTCGGGCATTCCTGGACCAATAATATGCCCATCATCTGGATTATGCGGATCTTGCCATATGTGCGAATTTCCAGAGATATAACTAAATGCTGTGGCGAGACATATCATGCTATCGACGACATCATCCAAGAGCTTACCTCCACGATAGTGATCTCCAACTCAGAAGGTCTCGCTCGCGAGCATCTGTTTCACCGCCTGCTCGACGAGGCTATCCCAGTAAACAGAACACGAAGAAAACTCATCCAGAACACGGTGCACGAGTATTTCCACTTGCAAAGCGGAAATACGACTCCCTTTTTGTTTCTTGTACTCTTTTACTTCAGATGCTGATAGATTTTCGGGGTATTGCCCAAGTCGCTTCATGGCCCAGATGGCTTCAGCGGGAAAACACTCCAACGCAAGACGCGCGTGGTCTCGATCCGATTCTGTCCATCGCTTGAAATCAAGAGTTTCTAGCCCGTTTAACATTGTCTGCACTCGCGGAGCGAGAGGTGCCCCCGGTTGGGTTGGGATGCCAGTTCTTGCTACCACCAGCGAGCTTGTCGATGGCCTTTCGCTTGTTACTCAGTTCTTTATCGGAGTCCCGTCTCTGTACGCACCCCTTCACCAGCCGAGGAGCGCGCGGTGGTAGTGACGGGCGGTCGACCGCTTGAATCGGAGCATCTATGGCAAAAACGACATGTTTCACACTCCCGGACTTACTTAGTAGCGTCTTGATAGCTTGAAGAATAGGTGAAGCATCCGGGTCTCGATTCAGCAAGCGTACTCGCGTGAGCGTGAGAGCCGGTGAAGGGTTATCCTCCTTAATTAGAGCGGATGCAAGGCAGTCATATTGCGAATCCCGGGAACTCTTCGAACCACCGAACCACGCAATATCCAGCCCTATACAAAGCACTCCCTGATGATTTTCTTTTTTAGTGAGTCCCAAGCTTAGTAAACCTCCATTTTTGGTATAAAGTATTTTGCCGGAGCTAGGCCACTTATAGCAATAGTATCCTTCTAAGATCGATGTCTGGAGCATTGGTGGTCGTTCAGCGCGAGATTGCCGCGTCGATGTGCGAGGCACACCTCCTCGCAATGACGGGTTGTGGGGTGGCTGGTTTCTCAATCTGTGTAACTCTGTGTTAATCTGTGGTTTGTGGTCCTTTACTTTTGGTGATTCCATGTCTGTTCCTGATACTTCTGCATATTCTGATTTTGGTCCGAAGCTTTATCGGACTTGGAATCATCATCTTCGTTCTGAGTTTGGGGAGAAGGTGTTTAAGGTGGCGATTGACGGGGGGTTCACGTGTCCGAATCGGGATGGGTCGGTGGCGGCGCGTGGGTGTACGTTTTGTTCGCAGCGGGGTTCTGGGGATTTCGCGGGACATCGTCGGGATGACCTGGCTGCGCAGTTCGCGAATGTGAAGGCGCGGATGCATAAGAAGTGGCCGAAGGGCAAGTATCTGGGTTATTTTCAGGCCTTTTCGAATACGTATGCGCCGGTGGCGGAGTTGCGTGAGAAGTTTGAGGTGATTCTGGAGCAGGACGATGTGGTGGGGCTTGCGATTGCGACGCGTCCGGATTGTTTGCCGGAGGATGTGGTGGAGTACCTCGCGGAACTGAATGAGCGCACGCATTTGTGGGTGGAGTTGGGCTTGCAGACGGTGCATCAGAAGACTTCGGACCTGATTAATCGCGCGCATGACCTGGAATGTTTTAGTGACGGCGTGGATAAACTTCGCAAACACGGAATTCGGACGTGCGTGCATATTATTGATGGCTTGCCGCTGGAAACGCATGACATGATGATGGAGACGGCGCGGGTGGTGGCTGAGCATGACGTGCAGGGCATCAAGATTCATCTCTTGCATCTGCTGAAGAATACGGCGATGGTGAAGCAGTATGAAGATGGCTTGCTGACGCTGATGGAGAAGGATGAATACATTCGCACGGTGTGTGATCAGCTGGAGGTGTTGCCGCCGGAGATGATTATTCATCGGTTGACCGGGGATGGGCCGCCGAAATTGTTGATCGGGCCGGAGTGGTCGCTGAAAAAATGGGAAGTGTTGAACGCGATTGATTGGGAGCTGGAGGCGCGGGAGAGTTATCAGGGCAAACATTTTGAACGAATCGTTTCGCCGGTGAAGGGCTGACGATGGAGCTGAGTCCAGAGCATCTTGCGCTGATTTCCCTGTGCGGGACGGATCGCAGCATCGTGAAACGGCTGAGCGGATTTGAGAAGCATCACAGCGTGCCACAGCGTGTGGACGATTACCATAACGCGTGGATTGCGAAGATTGCGGAGAAGGAACTAGAGACCGATATCGACGATACGGCGCGTCACCTGCGCAAGACGCTGAATTATAAGCGTAAGGATATCGTGGCGGGACTGGACGGGAATATGGCGTACGTGAACACGCCGACCTTCGCGTATCGGCTGACGATTGCCTTGGACCCGGAGTCGCCCTCGCATGTGCAATGGACGCGGGAGATATCGGAGATTACTTCAGCAGAAATCATCATGGACGGCGAGCTGAGTCTGGGCTTCGGGGAGCAGTATCAGGAGACGCGGTATCAGGCGAATCGGGTGGTGTCGATTGAGAATCTGATCGATACCTTTGAGGAAAGGGATATCGAGATCGATTATCCACATGATTTTTCGAGTTGCACGCTGCCGTTGCCGGCGATCGATGGGCAGGTGGTTGTGCATCCGTCGGGATTTACGATTGAGTATGGCTTTCCAAGGGCACCGCACGCGTTGATGCACGATCTGCATCATATTCTACCACTCGGACCAGACGAGTTTATTTCCGCGTTACTCGAAGCCTAAGATAACGGCAAGGCGACGTCGTCGAAGTTATCCATGAGGCGGTCGGTGCGCAGTGTTTCGAGTGCGCCGTATGCGGCATCGAGCGAGACGGTCTGCTGTTCCTTGATGCAGTAGCGACGCCAGGTGATGTTGCGTGCTTCCATTTCTTTGCCGCCGAGAATCCAGATGTTCGGGATTTTGCTGGTGACAGCGTTCCGAATCTTCTTGTTGAACGACTCGTTGGAGGTGTCGATGCTTGCGCGGAAGAGGTTGCCGCGAAGGGTGTCGGCGATTTCCTGTGCATAGGGGAGAATCTCATCGTTGATGGGGATGAGTTTGACCTGGGTCGGTGCCATCCATGTGGGGAATGCGCCGCCGTAGAGTTCGATGAGGAAACTGATCATGCGCTCGTGCGTGCTGAGCGGTGCGCGGTGAATGATGAAGGGTGTTTTGCGTTCGCCGTCCGCGTCGATGTATTCCAGGCCGAAGCGTTTTGCCACGACGAAATCGAGTTGACAGGTGGAGACGGTTTCTTCGCGACCGAGCAGGTTTTTCACCTGGATATCGAGTTTGGGGCCGTAAAAGGCGGCTTCTCCGTATACTTCTTCAAAGTCGACATCGAGATTGGTGAGTACCTGACGCACAATGGCTTCGGTGCGTTCCCATTCTTTGCGGTCGCCGACGAATTTGTCGGAGTTTGAATCGCTTAGGGAAAGGCGTGCCTGGAAACTACCCATGCGCAATTTATCGTAATACAGTTTGTACATGTCGATGATGCTACGAAATTCCTCTTCCACCTGATCGGGTGTACAGTAGATGTGGGCATCGTTCATGCACATGGCGCGCACGCGGAGAAGTCCTGCGAGTGAGCCGTGTTTTTCGTAGCGAAAGGTGTCGCCGTATTCTGCGAGACGTAGCGGAAGATCACGGTAGCTGTGCGGGCGCGCGGCGAATATTTTGTGGTGATGCGGACAATTCATCGGCCGCAGGTAGTATTTGTCGTTGTCGTCGACGGTCATGGGCGGATACATGTCTTCGGCATAATATGGAAGGTGACCTGAGCGCTCGTAGAGTCCGCCGCGGGTGATGGATGGTGTCGAAACACGTACGTAGCCGGCTTTGAATTCTTCTTCCTGCGCCCACTTTTCCAATTCATCGCGAAGGACCGCGCCGTTGGGCATCCACATGGGGAGACCGACACCGACTTCCTGGTCCATGAAAAAGAGATCGAGTTCTTCGCCCAATTTACGGTGATCGCGTTCCATGGCGAGTTTACGGCGTTCAATGTAGTCTTTTAAATCAGCCTTGCGTTCGAAGGCGAGACCGTAGATGCGGGTGAGCATGGGATTTTTTTCGTCACCACGCCAGTACGAACCGGAAATACGGTCGAGTTTGAAGCAGGCCTTGGGAACTTCGCCCGTGGTTTCGAGGTGCGGGCCTTCACACATGTCCATGAATAGGCCGTTGGTGTAGAATCCGAGGCCTTCGTCGCCGGCTTTTCCAGTTTCGACGAGTTCTTTGGCGTATTCGATTTTGTAGGATTGATCGGTTTCTTCGAGAAAGGCGACCGCTTCGTCGAGGGTCTTGTAGGAGTGCTCAAAATCTTGCTTCTGTTTGATGATTTTCCGCATTCGATTTTCGATCTCTTCGAGGTCTTTTTCACCGATGGGTTCCTCGCCGAAATCGAAGTCGTAGTAGAACCCGAATTCGACGGGAGGGCCGAAGGCCATTTTTGCGGCGGGTCGGATCTCCAGAACGGCCTGAGCCATGATGTGGGCCAGGGAATGGCGGATTTTGTAGATGTCGGTGTTTTTCTCCGGCGACAATTCGGATAATGCTTCGCTCATGGGGACTCCGTGTGTTCAGTGTGCCTTAGCATACGCAGGGTTATGCGCAGAAAGCGGTATGATACGCGGTTTTACACGGGATCTTCAATGGATGAGCCGTTGCGCGCGGCGATCAAAAGAACCCGCACCCGGTGAAGAGGAGTAGCGCGTACCGGGTGCGGGTCGAAACATCAGGCCATCGACTAGCGAACAGCTAGTGGGCGCGATGGATAGAGCCGCCTTTACCACGATTCTGGCGGACGGGCTTGGGTTTGTGGGTTTTCGGGTCGCCATATTCGTCAGGGTCGACAGGGCGGGTGTGACTGAAGATGAGGAATCGGACTTTTTCCTTGTTTCCTTGGCGTTTGTGGCGGAAGAGGGATCCGAATATGGGTAGGTCGATAAACTTGTTGTCGAATTCGCCGTTGGCGTTCGATTTTGATTCAGCCAGCGTGAAGAAGGGAATATCCAATACGGCGACCTTCTTTTCATCGTCACTGGTGCGGGTTTTGACGACCGATGCGCCGGGCAAATATACGAATTTCGTGCGGGTATCTTCCCCATGCCGGCGATGATTCACCAGCGGGAATGCCCGTACATGCGAGTGCCGGTCGTCCTCTTCCAAAACGAGAGGATCGGTGGAATCGGCAGTGCTGACGTACTCATCAGCCGTGTTTTCTTCCTCAGCAGCCATCGCGGACAGCGGTAGGCCTGTCAGCATAACGGCAAGAGCGAGTAGTGAACAAAGGGTCTTCATGGTCTGGTTCTCCTGTTGGGGTCCTATAGCGATTAGACTGTGTGAAACCGGAAATCGTTGCATTTGCGGCGAAGTATTTATATGGACGCGGTTTTCGGGGGAATATTCAAGGAATTACGACACAAAATGGGGAATAGTAAGCACGGATGAACACGGACTAGGCGTTTGGGGTGCGTTTCGCTATGCCAGGGAATGACGAAAAGTAGGCTGTCGCGAACCTAGAATATAGACAGCATGCGCTCGATGGGGGTGCGGGCTCGTTCGATGATGTCGGGGTCCAGGGTGACTTCGTAGCGGACTTCTTCGAGTGCGGCGAGGGTGTCTTCCATGGTGATGAGATTCATGTAGGGGCATCGGAAGCTGCAGAGGCGTAACATGTCTTTGTCGGGATTTTCGGCCGCAATATTGTCGCCCATGGAGCATTCGGTGAGTAGTAAGTATTGTTTGGCGTCTTCGCGCTGCACGTAGTCTATTAGTTGTTTGGTGCTGCCGGAGAAGTCGGAAACGCTGATGACTTCCGGGCTGCACTCGGGATGGGCGATGACGGCGACGTCAGGAAATTGTTTACGGGCGGCTTCGATGTCTTCGACTTTGAATAATTCGTGGACTTCGCAGCGAGCGTTCCAGCCGATGAGTGCATTGCCGGCGGGCAGGGTTTGTGGCGATCCGTCGAGGACGGGTTCCACGTAGCCGATGCCGAGTTCGGTGGCGGTGTTTCGTGCGAGGTATTCGTCGGGCAGGAAGATGACGTGTTTGTGTCCGAGATCGAAGAGGTGTTGCACGACGGCGGAGCCGTTACCGGAGGTGCAGCAGTAGTCGGATTCGGCTTTTACGTCTGCGTAGGTGTTGATGTAGGTAACGACGGGGATGCCGGGGTAGGCGACTCTGAGCGCGCGTATGTCTTCGGCGGTGATGCCTGCGGCGAGTGAGCATCCTGCTTTCTGGGACGGAATGAGTACCGTCTTGTCGGGATTCAGAATCTTGGCGGTCTCGGCCATGAACTGCACGCCGCAGAAGAGGATGATATCCGCATCGGTTTCGATGGAGGCACGGGAGAGTTCGAGGGAATCGCCCACGTAGTCAGGTACCGAATGAAAGAGGGCCGGTTCCATGTAGTTGTGGCCGAGAATCACCGCGTTTTTCTCGGCTTTGAGTATATTTATTTTGTAGGCCAGTTCCGCCTTGAGCGTGATTTCGACGTCCGGAACGATTCCGGTGAGCTTGTCGCGCATAGACTGAATTGTATCTTCCAGGGTCAGTAAATCCTGGCCTGCCAGTGAATTCGGCATGTATATAAATCCTTGCTTTAGAGTGTCGTTAAGTAAAGCAGAAGACCATTGTTTATTTGGTTTTCCCAGCGTGCTTATGTGTAGCACTGCTATTGGGTCGATAGTCTACCACTATGTGAATTCTAATGTCCATTGGCCCCGGAAGGCCAGTTATTTGTTGAATTATTCGGTACTGACGGAATCCCCGCGGTCTTCGAGGGCGGAAATCAGCGTGTGCCAGGCCAAGGTCGCGCATTTGACGCGCACGGGGTACTCACGCACTCCGCTGAAGACCATTAATTTGCCTAATGCTTGTTCGTCGAGAGGGGCATCGTGCCGGGAAGTGATCATTTCGGTGAAATCGGTGAATAGCTTCGTCGCTTCTGCCGTGGACTTCCCCTTGAGTAGCGTGGTCATGACGGATGCGGAGGATTTTGATATCGCGCAGCCGGCTCCTTCGAAGGTGATGTCTTCGATGCAGTCTTGATCGTCCATTTTCAGGTAGACCGTGAACTGGTCACCGCAGAGGGCGTTGTAACCCTCGGCTTTATGGTCGGGATTCTCCATGGCGTGGAAATTCCGCGGCGACTTGTTATGGTCGAGGATGACTTTTTCGTATAGGGAGCGTTGATCGGGCATTATCCAAACATCTCATTTACTTTTGCGAGCGCAGTGACCAGCGCGTCGATGTCTTCTTTTGTATTATACAACGCCACGGAGGCGCGTGCGGTTGCGGGTATTCCGAAGTGTTTCATGACGGGTTGGGCGCAGTGGTGTCCCGCGCGGATGGCAATACCCTCTCCGTCGAGAATTTGGCCGATGTCGTGGGGGTGCGCGGAGTCCATGATGAAGCCCATGACGCCGGCTTTGTTGTCCGCTGTGCCGATGAATTTGAGTCCGTCGACGGTCTGCAATTGTTCCGTACCGTATGCGAGCAACTCGGCTTCGTGAGCTGCAATATTGTCCAGACCGATGTTCATCATGTAGTCGATGGCTGCGCCGAGTCCGATGACGCCGGCGATGTTGGGCGTGCCGGCCTCGAATTTGAAGGGGACTTCGTTGTAGACGGTTTTCTCGAATGTGACGGAGAGAATCATGTCACCGCCGCCTTTGAAGGGGGGCATTTTTTCGAGTAACTCGGCTTTTCCGTAGAGCGCGCCGATGCCGGTGGGGCCGCACATTTTGTGGGGCGCGATGGAGAGGAAGTCGCAATTGATATCCTGCACGTCGATGCGCAGGTGTGGCGCGGCCTGTGCGGAATCGAGCATGACCACCGCGCCGACATCGTGGGCCATTTTGGTGATTTGTTTTACGGGGTTGATGGTGCCGAGCGCGTTGGATACGTAGACGATGCCGACGAATTTCGTTTTTTCCGAGAGCATGGCCTCGAATTCTTCGAGGATGATTTCGCCTTTGTCGTTGATGGGGGCGATTCGAAGGGTTGCTCCGGTGCGTTCGCAGGCCATTTGCCAGGGAACGATGTTGGAGTGGTGCTCCATTTCGGAGATGATGACTTCGTCGTCTTCTTTGAGGAAGGCTTCCCCGTAGGAATGGGCGACTAGGTTGAGCGCTTCGGTGTTGCCGGAGGTGAAGATGATGTTGTTGGGCGAGGGCGCGTTGAAAAAGCGTTGTACCTTTTCGCGTGTAGCATCATATTTTTCGGTGGCGAGTTGGCTGAGGTAGTGGATGCCCCGGTGCACGTTGGAGTTTTCCGCGGTGTAATAATGGGCGATCGCGTCAATGACCTGTTGAGGTTTTTGACTTGTCGCGGCATTGTCTAGGTACACCAGCGGCTTTCCATGGGGAAACACTTCGTGAAAGACTGGAAAGTCGGCACGAATGGATTTAATGGGGTATGTCGTTGTTTCAGTTAACATGTGGAAATCCCGATTCTGTTGCGTGGAGGTTACTGACCCCCCTGTTATGCGCAGTCTTATTTGGGACTATACTTCTTAAACACGTAATCGGACAGGCGGGTTCGCAGGGATTCGACTTTTATGGAATCGACGACCTCAGCCGCGAATCCGTAGGTCAGAATGCCGTCTGCCGTGGCCGCGTCCATGCCCCGGCTTTGAAAGTAGAATACCAATTCGGGGGGGAATCCACCAATGGTGGCTCCGTGGGTGCATTTTACGTCGTCGGCGAAGATTTCCAGCTGGGGATTGGTGTTTATCGTTGCGTTATCGGACAGAAGTAAGTTGTTATTAAGCTGATCCGAGTCGGTTTGTTGGGAATCGGGTGGTACGACGACTTTGCCGGTGAAGACGGAGGTGCTTTTGTCGTCGAGCACGCCTTTGTAGCCCATGCGGCTGTAACAGCGGGATACGGAGTGTTGCACGAAGAGGGCGTTGTCGATGAGACGGTCGCCATCGTTCAGGTAGAGTCCGTTTAAGTCGCAGTTGCCGTTTTCTCCGGCAAGATCGACGTTGAGTTCGTTGCGGACGATTTGACCGGACAATGTCATGACGTGTGAGTTGAAGGAGCAGTCGCGGCCTTCGTGCACTTGTGTGGAAAACATGTGGTAGGCGTGGGCGCCTTCGTCGATCAATTTGTAATGCGTGACTTTTGCGTTGTCGCCGAGCGCGATCTCGGTGACGCCGTTGGTGAGATAGTCGTTTGTATCGCCAAGGGACACATAGGATTCGATGAGGGTAACCTGGGAGGATTGGCCGACAACGATGAGGTTACGAGGATGGGTGGCCACGGAGCCGCTACGGGTGGTGATGTACAACACGTGGATGGGTGTTTCGAATTGTGTGTTGTCGGGAACGTCGATGTAGGCGCCGTCCTGGATGAAGGCGGTGTTGAGGGGGACGAATGCGCTGGTGTTTTTCGCTGTGTCGTTGAGTTGCGCACGGAGGCCTTGAACGTTGTTGGTGAGTGCTTCTGCCAGCGAGGAGACCGTGATGGAATCTGGCGCGTCTGAGGTGCTGGAAAGATCAGGCGAATAGACGCCGTCTACCAGAACGAGTTCCAGCATACCGTCTTGGGCGTAAGAGAATTGCGCGATGTCGTCTTGGCCAAGTGTCGGGGATGCTCCCGCAGTACTCTGAAACTCTGTGCGCAGGATGGCTTTGATATCGGTGCGGCGCCAGACTTCGTCGCGATAGGTTGGGAATTCGGTCGCGTTGAACTCGGCGGCGGCATCGGCGCGCAGCTCTTTGAGCCAATCGGGGGCTTCGCTTGTGGCGAGGGCTTCGAGATCGGCGATGAAGTGTGCGCGGTCAGTACGTTCGGCTACATCGGTCATGATAGTGTTTTCTGCTCCCTGGGAGTGGTTAGGCGGGGTTTAACTCGCGGATCCAGTCGTATCCCTTTTCTTCCAGTTCCATGGCCAGTTCAGGTCCACCCGACTTGACGATGCGGCCTTGATAGAGCACGTGCACGAAGTCGGGTTTCACGTAGTCGAGCAGTCGTTGGTAATGGGTGATGAGCACGAATGCGCGCTCGGGGTTGCGCAGGTTGTTGATGCCGTCGGAGACGATGCGCAAGGCGTCGATGTCGAGGCCGGAGTCGGTTTCGTCGAGGATGGCGAGTTTAGGTTCCATGACAGCCATCTGTAAGATCTCGTTGCGTTATTTCTCGCCACCGGAGAAGCATTCGTTGACGTTACGATCGGCGAAATGCAGCGGGACGTTTACGAGCTCCATTTTTTTGGCAAGGAGGTCTTGAAAATCGAGGGCGTCCAGTTCCTCGAGGCCGTGGCTCTTGCGGACTTCGTTGAGTGACGATTGAAGGAAGTACGCATTGGAGATGCCGGGGATTTCGACGGGGTATTGGAAGGCGAGGAAGAGGCCGAGCCGCGCCCGTTCTTCTGGAGGCATTTCGAGAAGGTCCTGCCCGAGGAAAGTGGCAGACCCCTGGGTAATGTCGTAGGCGTTGTGACCGGCGAGGGCCTGGGCGAGCGTACTTTTACCGGAACCGTTGGGTCCCATGATGGCGTGTACTTCGCCGGCGTTGACGGTAAGGTCGAGGCCTCTGAGGATTTCAGTGTCTTCGACGCTGACGTGGAAATTTTTAACTTCTAACATGGTGTTCCTTGGGTGCTCCTTTCCGGATTGAAAAGGGTCGCGGGTTGGTTTGGGTGGATTAGCCGACGCTGCCTTCGAGGGTAAGTCCGAGCAGGTTGGACGCTTCCACGGCAAATTCCATGGGCAGATGGTCGAAGACTTCTTTGCAGTATCCGTTGATGATGGTGGATACAGCGTCGTCGGTCGACATGCCTCGTTGCTGACAATAGAACAGTTGATCTTCGCTTATCTTCGACGTGGAGGCTTCGTGCTCCACGTTGGATGACGTGTTTTTCACTTCGATAGTCGGGAAGGTATGGGCGCCGCATTTGTCGCCGATGAGCAACGAATCGCATTGCGTATAACTGCGTGAACCAGTGGCCTTGGGCATGATTTTGATGAGCCCGCGGTAGCTGTTCTGGCCTCTGCCAGCCGAAATGGTCTTGGAGATCACCGTGCTCTTGGTGTTTTTTCCGATGTGAATCATTTTCGTGCCCGTATCGGCGATCTGGCGTTTGTGGCTGACGGCTACCGAATAGAATTCGCCGACGGAGTTGTCGCCGATGAGCAGGCAGCTCGGGTATTTCCAGGTGATGGCGGAACCGGTCTCGACTTGCGTCCAGGAGATGCGCGAATTGACGCCCTGGCATTTGCCACGTTTGGTGACGAAGTTGTAGATACCACCAACACCTTCGTCATTTCCGGCGTACCAGTTTTGCACGGTCGAATAACTTACCGTGGCGTTGTCGAGAGCAACGATTTCGACGACGGCTGCATGCAACTGATTCTCGTCGCGTTGTGGAGCCGTGCAGCCTTCGAGATAGTTTACGGAGGCACCTTCGTCTGCGATGATGAGTGTGCGTTCGAATTGCCCGGTGTTGGCCTGATTGATGCGGAAATAAGTGGACAGATCCATCGGGCATTTGACACCTTTGGGAATGTAGGCGAAAGAGCCGTCCGTGAATACAGCGGAGTTGAGCGCGGCGTAATAGTTGTCGTTGGCCGGCACTACGGTGCTCAAGTACTTTTTGACGAGTTCGGGATGTTCCTTCACGGCTTCGCTAAAGGAGCAGAAGATGATGCCTTGTTTCGCAAGAATGTCTTTGTGTGTGGTGGCGACGGAAACGCTGTCGAAGACAGCATCCACGGCTACACCGGCGAGCTGTTTTTGCTCATCAAGGGGTACGCCGAGTTTTTCGAAGGCCCGCAGAATTTCAGGGTCGACTTCGTCCATGCTGTTGAGCAACTTCTTTTGCTTCGGAGCAGAATAATAACTGACCGCCTGGTAATCGATTGGGGGGTAGTCACCATTGAGCCAGTGGGGCTCTTCGAGGGTTAACCAATGTCGATAGGCTTTGAGGCGATATTCGGTGAGCCATTCGGGCTCTTCCTTTTTCGCTGACAATGCGCGAACGACATCTTCGTTTAGTCCGGGGGGAAAGGTATCGGCATCAATGTCGACGGACCAGCCGTGTTTGTACTCGGTATCGGCGAGTTCGGCGGCTTTCCGGTTGCTTTGTTCGACGCGGCTTCCGGTATATTCGGAATCAAGAATTTCCTGGGAACTCATAGCTCACCTAATTATTTTTGTTGTATCTCGTTATCGTAAAAGGATTTATGCGCCAAATCCTAAATCCAGAAATGGGTGGACAGATCCGGATATGAACGGAGATGCTGGCTCAGTTTCTAGCGAGGTAATATAGCACATAATCAGCAAGAGTATCCATTATTCTCGCGCGAAACTATAAAAACTATGGTTTTCGTATTGGGTATCCTGTGAATGGTCGTCTTAACTAGATTGTCGTTAAGGGGTTAGGCCGGTTTCGGGAGATCTTTCACGATACTCCGGGATTCACGGCCCATGCGATTCATGGCGCGAACGACATCGCGAATATCGGTATCGAGGGGATGCACGCGTTCTGGTGCTACATGGACTACACCGCCGCCCCAGGCATCGGGGGCACCGGGAATGTACACGGTCACCATGTCATCGTTGGGTCGCTCGACTTCGAAGGCGATTTGCGTTTGGTCGTCGAATCGCACAGCGACGGGTTTCAGTTGGGCTTGCGCGAGGTCATTGCCGATGTTGCCCGCGAGCTGGGCTTTGAGGATGGTGTATCGGGGAAACACGAGCGCGATTTTATTCTCGACCGTGTCTCTTAGAAAATGCGCGAAGCGATGTTCGGCCACCATGCCAGCACTGAAACAGATGCCGAGCATGGCCACGACAATCAGAAGGTCAACCAGCGCAATGCCGGCGACGGTCAAATCCGGCAGGAGCATGGTGACGACTCCGGAAGCCCCTTTCAGAATTTCGTAGGTCTTCACGAACAGGGTCCCAACAATCACAATGGGGAACATAAAGACGACGCCACCCAGCAGTGTCGCCAGCAGAAACGAACCTATCTTGCTCATAATTTTATTTCCTCCATGTCAATGATACATCGCGCGCATCGCGAATATTCATTGTAGCACGGTAGGACTAGGCGGGATTCTCGCCGAGACATTCGAGGCGGACGTAGCCGAATTGTTCTTCGCAGAGTGCGCGGTAGGGGCCTTCGGTTTGGATGAGGGAGTCGTGGTTGCCGCTTTGTACGATGCGGCCGGCTTCGATGACGATGACGCGATCGCAGCCGACGATGGTGGAGAGGCGGTGGGCGATGACGAGGGTGGTGCGGCCGTCCATGAGTTCGGTGAGTGCGTCCTGGATGATGTTTTCGGCGTGGGAATCGAGGCTGGAGGTGGCTTCGTCGAGAATGAGGATGCGGGGATCGCGCAGGAAGGCGCGTGCGATGCTGATGCGCTGTTTCTGACCGCCGCTGAGTTTCACGCCGCGTTCGCCGATGACGGTGTCGTAACCTTCGGGCAATTCGTCGACGAATTCATCGACGTGGGCCATGGTGGCGGCGGTGAGCATTTGGGTTTCGGATGCGTTGCGTTTTCCGTAGAGGATGTTGTCGCGGATGGTGCCTGCGAAGAGGATGGAATCCTGGAGAACCATGCCGATGCTTTCGCGAAGACTTTTGACTTGTAGTGTTTTGAGGGTGTGATCGTCCACGAGGATTTCCCCGACGTTGACGTCGAAGAAACGCGGCACCAAATTGACGAGCGTGCTTTTTCCCGCGCCGCTGCGTCCTACGAAGGCGACGGATTCGCCGGGTTCGATGATGAAGGAAATGTCGTGCAACACGGGTAAGTCAGGGGTATAGCCGAAGGAGACTTCGCGGAATTCGATTCGGCCTTGCGGAGCGGTGAGTCGTTTTGCGTCGGGCGCGTCGGTGATTTCAGGGACTTCGTCGAAGACTTCGAAGACGCGATCCATGGCGGCGAGGCGTTCCTGCACGATGGTGGAGGAATCGGCGAGGCGACGGGTGGGTAAGTATAGGTGGGAGATGAAACCGTAGAACCAGATGAATTCGGCGATGTCCATGGTGGTGTATATGACGCGAAATCCGCCGTAACCGATGACGACGAGCGGGCCTGCGGCGGTGAGGAATTCGGTGGCGGAGAATTGCGAGGCCTGGATGCGGGTTTTGTTCATGACTTTGGAGAGATATTCGCGATGGCGCCCGAAAAAGGCGAGTTCTTCGGTTTTCTCGCGGACAAAGGACAGGACGACGGAGAGTCCGGACAACTTTTCGGTGGCTTCGCCGGACATTTCGGAGACCTGGGATTGAACCTCTTTGGCGGCCTGGCGCATACGCGGATTGAGGTAGATGATGGCCATGCCGTAGAGGGGTAAGGTGATAAGGCTTGCGCAGGCGAGTCGCCAATCGAGGAAAAATAGAAAGATGACGACGCCGATGAGAAAGAGAAAATCGACGATCGCGGTGACGACACCGCGATCAAGAATGCCTTGGGCCGCGTTGACGTCGTTCACGAGTCGGGAGATGGTTTCACCGGTGCGTCGGTTCGCGTGGTAGTTCATGCTGAGCTTCTGGATGTGCCGATAAAGTTCTGTGCGGATGTCGAAGATGGTGCGGTTGCCCGCGAGTTCGGCGAGGTAGGTGCGCATGTAGGTAATCGGTGCGCGTAGCATGAACGCGACGACGAGAATTCCGAGAACAAAGGAGAGGTTTCGGATTTGTTCTTCGGGCGTGAGTTCGGCTTCGACGACAATTTTCACGACGAGACCCAGCGCGCCGGGTAACAGTAACGCCAGTGAAAATTTCAATACGCCACACACGATCGAACCGAAACATAATCTCCAGTACGGTCGCGCAAACGCCATGAATCGCCAAAATGAGGGGGACATAGGGGCTATGATAGCACAGCGGACGTCGGATGCCCCTGTTGCAATACGTATATCCCCAACGCCAAGCGACCTTTATAGGCCGAGCGTAGCGGGGTCTTCTATTTCGGGGGGCTCACGAATGAGGAACTGAGGTTTTGACGAATTAGTAAATCTGGTGTTTAAGTAGTATGAGTCGACTTTTTCAAGTGCTCCGGTCTCGCTGAATTCGAAAACATTAATCCCACGTTCGGCTGGATTACCTCGCTTCCGGCCTGAGTGAACGGAGTACCTCGACGTGGTATAAATGCGTCCAGTCCCATCTTCTTTTAAAGCTGATGCGCCATAATTTGGAATGTATTCTGTGCGAAGAAAGCTATTCATATCCACGACATAAATTCCACCATAGCCGTACCACGCGTTACCGCCACTGCCTACAAGTGCCTTGGTTCCATCCCGGGTAAAGACGATTTCACCGGTGAAATCGCCGAGGTAGGTTTCAGCGTATAGGGTGACACCCGTGTTCACTTCGATGAGTCGAACCTTGCCCCGCGCAGAACCGAAGCTGGTGATTGCAGCATAGAGTCCAGAAGGAGAGGATTTCGATGAACCCCAATAGACACCTTGTTTCGATAGAGGGAGTTGTGAGAGGAGAGTGTCGGTATTCATGTCGTAGAATCGGACATAGTGTGAGTCAGCTAACGCGACGGTGCCGTTGGGATACACCGTAGCGAAACGTCCATCGAAGGTAACCGACAAATTATTACGAACGAGTGCACCGCTTGCTATATCAAACTTCTCGCGCTGGGCATGTACGTATTTCCCATCCGGTGACATCACAGGATAAGACGATGTGCTGCTGAAAGCGAGGGGGAGTGTCATCAATGAATAGTCGCTGGTACGATAAAAATTGCCTTGTCTATCAAGAACAAACTGGTGATCAACCGTTTCCGCGACGATCCTCGCTTCTGGAATCACGCCCAAAATTTCTTGCCGGGGTCGGGCATGGGGATGGCCTGATTGCTGAGGGCCACGAGTTTTTCGAGATTGCGTGCGCCGTTGAGGAAGAGGACTGAGGCTTCCATATCGTATTGCTGTACTTTCTTGAGCGCGTCCGCGATGTCGGCGTCTTTCATGTCGAGATAGATGCCGATTTTACCTGTGCACAGTTCAAGAATCTCTTCGAAGGTGGGGACACGGGTGCCCTCCCATTCGGGTCCGATGCGTATTCCGATATCGAGCGCGCGTATTTCGGCGAGTGTCATTTCTTTGACCGTGCCGGTGAAGCCTTCTCCGTAGGCATCAACGGTCGCGTTGTGAATGCTGACGAAGTGGCCGTCTTGGGTGGTGCGCAGATCGATCTCTATGAAGTCACAGCCGAGTTCGATGGCTTTTTGATAGGCGGGGAGTGAATTCCCGGGGATGCCCTGATGTGCTCCGCGATGGGCAACGACGTAGATGCCGCCGTTGTTGGAAGGTTTCGTAATGCCGGGCGCACCTTGAGCGTGTGTGGCAAGGGACGTGAATAACACGCTGATGATGAGGCAAACGATTTGCAGACGATGGAGCATGGCAAAATTGTACATCAATTGAAGGCGCGGAGCCTATCGGATTCTTGAGTAACACTACTTTGGATACGTTTACAATTCTGTTAAACTAGCCTTGATTTCCATGGGCATTCAACATCAAACCGAGATATTTCTTTGAAACCTTCGATGCTATTTGTGATTAGTTCGCCGCGTTCGGGCAGTACGATGCTGGAGCGCATGCTGGAGTCGCATTCGCAGATCAAGGGTGGACCGGAGCCGCATTTGTTGACGCCGCTGGCGCATTTGGGCGTGTGGGACAATGTGGAGAAGGCGCCTTATGACCACGTACTGGCTGCGGAATCGCAGAAGATGTTCGTGGAGGGATTACCGAAGGGCGTGGCGGATTATTGGGACGCGTGTCGCGCGTATTGCGATGTGTTGTATGGGCGGTGGATGGAGTCGAGCGAGAAGACGATCTGCCTGGACAAAACCCCGGCATATGGACTGATTCTTCCGTTTATGGCGAAGGTATTTCCGGATGCGAAGTTTGTGGTGTTGACGCGGCACCCTCTGGCGACGTTTTCGTCCTTTGCGAATTCGTTTTTTGATGGGGATTACGAGGTCGCGCAACAGTACAACCCTTTGTTGAATCGTTATGTGCCCGCATTGGCGGCGTTTTTGCGCCAGACCGATGTGCCGTTTGTGCATGTGCGTTATGAAGATCTCGTGAGCGACCCAGAAGCGAGCATGAAGTTGATTTACGATTATATCGGAGTCGATTTTGAAGCGGGCACGATTGACTATGGTTCACATCAACGCGATGAATCTGCGGATAAGGGTCTCGGCGATCCGATTGGTGTGCAACAGCATTCGCGGCCCTCGACCGAGTCGGTGGAAAAGTGGGCGGAAGAGTTGTCGGCGGATGGCGAGAAGTTATCGTTGATGCAGACGATTATCGGGCACCTCGATGCGACCGACCTGGAAACGATTGGGTATCCAGCGGAATTGCTGTGGCAACCCTTGGAGAATGCGACAGGCAAGTCGTTTACTCCGAAGAAGCAACCGATGTCTCGCTATCGATTGCAGCGCAAGGTAATCATCAAGCTGCGCGGGTTGGCTCAGTCGAGCGGATTGGTTCGGGGATTGCTCAAGAAGGTGCGGCTGGTGGCGGACGTGTTGCTGCGCGAGTGATTAGCAGGTTTCGCCCGCATTGGGATTCGGGAAAAGGTCTTCTTCGTCGGGACGATCTTCGAGGCACTTGAAGTCTTTTTCGACGAGTATGTGGATTGATTCATCGCCGCCTACTGTAACGTCCTGCTCGAATCCGATGCGATTCGACCAAATCCAGGTCTTGGCATCTTCTTCGGGCAGCTCAACGACCACGGTGCCGTCTTTGAACGAAGTATTGATGCCAGTGACGTCCGCGCTGATGAGACGATAGACCAGATGCTGTGATTCGTCGGGGCCAAACTTGAGCCGGTCCTCGACCGCACCCGTTTCGGCGAGCGTGGTGACTTCTTCTTGCTTGAGCCGTAGTCGAATCGAGTTTCCCTGGATACGGATTTTCATGGCGAGGCCTTATCTGTTTGCGGGAGCCAGATCGATGGCGCCGGAGAGTTCGGGTTCCCAGCCCAGCGCGTTGCATAGATCGATGTGATCGTCGAGACGCTCAACGACGTCGTCCGGGAATGAGGTAAGTCTGCGCGCGCTGAGGTCGGCGTATCCGACGAGCACTTCGGACGTGGATGCGATTTTTTGCCGCGTCTCGTTAACCATCCAGTACATGTTGTGCATGCATTTGTCGGTGTGGGTGATCATGCGACCGTAGATGGCGATGTGATCGCCTTCGAGGACTTCGGCTTTGTAATCGATGACCTGGCGCAGTACCCAATGGCCCCTGTCGAACTTGACGGATTCCCGGAAATCGAGGTCGCGCAGCCGCATAAACGCCGACGCACCGCGTCCCCAGAGTTGCGCATACCACTTCACGTTCATATGACCATACTCGTCCAAAAATTCTTCGGTCACGTCGGTCTCGTAAGTCTTTTCAAGCTGGGTTATTTCTTCGATGGTGTTCATAATGCTCTCGATTGGTGGATTTTGGGAAGGCATGTAGTATAGCAGATTGATTCGAAAGAGAGACAATCGGCATACCGAATGTCTGTTGAGATTGCCGATTCGCATAATATAGTTTTATAGGTTGAGGACACAAGGCCAGGGCTGAATCGAATATAGGGTCGTTATCCGACAAGTTGGGAGAAAAAATGAAATTGATTGTTTGGATACGAAATTGCTCACTTTGTCTGCTGGTTGGCGCTACATTGGTCGGGTGTCAAACGATGGCACCCATTACTGTGGGATGCGCGGGCGGAGGTTAATAGCCCGGAGTTGGACATCGTTTCGACCGGGTTGGGAAATTACGAGCGGAAGAAGCCTTCCCGCGTCGGGCGACACACCTTTACAATGTTAGCTATACCGACGGTCGCTATAAATGCGACCGAGGATGTGCCGGTTGCCTTCAACAGGGCGGTGGCGTCTGCGCTGTCTGCCGCGAACTACAACGTCGAATTCAAAACGGCGCAAGAGGCAAACACTGTGGTGCTACGTGGGGACGTAACCAAATTCAATTATTGGAGTTATAGTTGGCTCTGGCCGTTCATCTTTGATGGCGGCGGTATTCGCTATGACTTGGTTCTTATTGATGACGGAGGCAATGAAGTCTGGTCTCAAACGTTCAAGGCGGGCTCTTCCTGGATAAGTCTTGGCGGCGCGTATGGGTATCAGAAGCGGATCAAAAAGGGAATGACGCGGATACTTGTGGATATCGAAGAAGCACTCCAATCAGAAGAATTTGTGGCTGCGCTTAAATCACATCAAGCTTCGGCGCAGGTGCAAACCGGGAATGTTACAACGCAAGCCCCTGCCCCTCCAGAGCCGAAACCAATACCAGAGACCGACCCTCTGACCGAGCCTCTAGACGAGCCCGAGTCCAATCCAGCGCCCGAGCCCAAACCTCCGATCGATGAGTCCCGTGATGCCCGGTTGCGACGGGAGCTTGAAGAAAGAATGATGAGAGTTACGCCCTAAATCACGGCGTCGAGACACGAATAATTAGACTTTCGAATTCCTCCGGGTGCCGGTGCCACGCGTTTAGTCGATCGCGCAGCATTCAAGCGGCTTCACTAAATCCCTTCGGATAAAAACGTTTATCTCCTCATATTTAGTAGAGATTGAGGATATTTTTCTCGGAAGCGATGGGGCGCCTTCAACGATGTGCAGTGTACGTCGTCATTCGCTTACGTTGCGTTTTCGGTCGCGGCTACGTTAGGGTAATCGAATCACTTTTCAAGGAGAATTCTCATGAGCGAAATTAGTGCAGACGATAGATATGAACGCAAGCGAGTGTCGGTGTTGGATTCTGACATCGCGTATGTGGATACGGGGTCCGGTGCGCCGGTGGTGTTTTTGCATGGGAATCCGACGTCGTCGTATTTGTGGCGCAATGTGATGCCGCATGTGGAGGGTTCGTCGCGGTGTTTGGCTCCGGATTTGATTGGTATGGGACAGTCCGGCAAGAATCCAGCGGGGGAGTATACTTTTTCCGATCATGCGAGGTATCTGGATGCGTGGTTTGACGCAGTATTGCCGGATGAGAAGGTGATTCTGGTGATTCATGATTGGGGATCGGGTCTTGGCTTTCATTGGGCGAATCGTCATCGAGATCGCGTGCAGGGCATTGTGTATATGGAAGCGATCGTGAAACACATTGAAAGTTGGGACGATTGGCCGGAGGGTGCACGACAGATTTTCCAGGGCATGCGTTCGGAAGCGGGCGAGTCGATCGTGTTGGAGAAGAACGTGTTCGTGGAGAGGATTTTGCCCGCGAGTGTGGTTCGTGGACTGACCGATGCGGAGATGGAAGTGTATCGTGCGCCGTATACGGAAGCGGGTGAATCGCGTCGTCCGACGTTGACGTGGCCGCGACAGATTCCGATCGAAGGCGAGCCGGCGGATGTGGTTGGTTTCGTGAATGATTACGCGGCGTGGTTGTCCAGCGATGACGGTTTGCCGAAGCTGTATATCAACGCCGATCCCGGCACGATTCTGATTGGTGCTCAGCGCGAATTTTGTCGGAGTTGGCCGAATCAGGAGGAAATTACCGTAAAAGGCACACATTTTGTTCAGGAAGATTCGCCGGTGGAGATTGGTGAGGCGGTGAATGGATTTGTTGCCAAGGTGCGGGGATAGATTCGATGCCAAGTCCCGAGTGCGTAAAGTTAATGGACAAGTTGCGGAAGTATCGAGATGCGAATGAAAGTACGCTGGAGGAGACACGTGTCAACCTGGATACGCTCGGCGATCGTTTTACGCTTCCTGAAGGCCTCGTCGTTGAGAAAGACGACGTTGATGGCGTTCCCGCTGAGTGGTTGATTCCGAAAGACGCTTCCGACCGGGGTGTGTTGTATTATCTGCATGGCGGCGGATATGTGATCGGCTCGATTCAGTCGCACCGCCACATGGTCGCGCAAATGGCCGAAGCGGCGAGCATGCGCGCGTGTATGATTGATTACCGACTGGCTCCGGAACACCCATTTCCTGCGGGATTGGAAGACGCGGTGTCGGGGTATCACTGGCTGCTTGCGTTGGGGCATAACGCGAATGAGATTGTCCTCTGTGGCGACTCTGCGGGTGGTGGACTGACCATGGCGACCTTGTTGCAGCTGCGCGACGAGAGAACGTCGTTGCCCAAGTGCGCCGTATTGTTGTCGCCTTGGACGGATCTGACGAATGAACTCGAATCGCGCACCACGAAACTGGATGCCGAGCCGATGCTGTCTGCGCCGGGTACCAAAGTGAACGCGCAGAATTATGCGAAGGGCGAAGAATTGACACATCCGTTGATATCACCGATCAACGCCGATTTGAGCGACTTGCCGCCGATGCTGATTCAGGTGGGCACCGAAGAAATCTTGCTGGACGACTCGATCGTGCTTGCAGACCGGATGAGCGACGCTGGGGTGGATGTGCAGCTGGATGTGTGGGAGGGGCTGTTCCATGTATGGCAGTATTATCCGGGGTGGCTGCCCGAAGCGCAGGAAGCCATTGACGAGATATCGGCCTTTATTCGCGTGCATATTCACTAATTTGGCAACTTTTCCGAAGACCCGGCAATAGATCCCCCCAAAAGATCGTTTTTCATGATACAGTAAGAAATCGAACGATTTAGGCTGGAAGACCTATTTGGAGGATTGTCCGATGAGCGGCAGGAATCTACGCTGGTTGTATGAAGAGTTGCCGAAACTCGTATCGAATAACATTCTGAATGACGAGGATGCTGAACGCATCAAGGTGCACTACGGCCCGGTCAGCCAAACCTCGATTTCCAGCATTGCGTTGACGTTGTGCAGCGTGCTCGGCGCGACCCTTATCGGTTCGGGTCTGATACTTTTGTTGGCCCACAATTGGGAAGAACTTTCGCGTCCGCTTCGAACGATCATTTCCTTTGCTCCACTTGTTATCGGACAAATGGTCGCAGGATGGGCGTTGTTCAAGAACAAGACCTCGAGGGCTTGGCGAGAAGGGAGCGGCGCGTTTTTGGCCCTGGCCATCGGCAGCTCCATTTCGTTGATCGGACAGACCTATCACATCCCCGGCAACCTGACGAATTTTCTGTTTACGTGGATGTTGCTCGGCCTACCGGTCGTATATCTTCTTCGCAGTACCACCGCGGCGGTGTTCTATTTGGTCGGGACGACGAGCTGGGCGATTTCGATGCAGATTCAAGGCGGCCACACGCTTTGGTATATTCCCCTGCTCCTCGCGATACTTCCCTTTCTGTGGCAGGCTTTGCGCAGTGGTGCCGATCGGCCTCGTACACTTCTGCTGGGCTGGGTTCTATGCCTCAACTTGTGCGTGAGCCTGGGAGTTGTTCTGGAGAAAATGTTGCCTGGATTGTGGATTCCGGCGTATGCGTCACTGTTCGCAATTATGATACTCGTTGGGCGCATTTGGTACTCGGATACCCGGGGTCAACCGTATACGATCATCGGTACGCTGGGGTCGGTGATCCTTGCGCTGATTTTCACCTTTGATGGTTTCTGGCGAAGCGTTGGATACCATTACTATCGCTACGGCTACGACTATCACCTTGCGGGTGCCATCCAGGACTATTTGATTGTGGTGGGTTTACTTTCGGTGGTGGTGGTTCTCGGGTTGAGGCGATTCCGGGATGGTGATCGCACGATGTTTGTGTGGCTGGCGTTGCCTCTGCTGGCGGTGCTTTTCTTCGGTCTCCAGAATCTGGCCGAATCCGATATAGTCTCCGAATTCGCAGTACTTTCCTTCAATTTGTATCTCTTCGCGCTGGGCGCGTTGACCATGTGCGCCGGAGTGCGCGAGGGCAAACTCTCGACGGCTAATGGCGGCATGGGAGTACTGGCTCTCCTGTTCACATTTCGATTTTTCGATAGCGATTTGGGCTTCGTGGTACGCGGTGTCGCCTTCATTCTCATAGGCTCAGGATTCCTGTTTGCCAACGTGCTCATGGCCCGTCGAATCCGGAAACTCACAGGAGACGTATCATGACAAAGCCAATCACGTTGATACTATTTGCGGCGATGGTCGCCGCCCAACTCGGCGTACCGGCTTTCATGATCGTGCAACGCGAAGGAACACTTCAGCAAGGCGTCGCGTACAAGTTCCGCTGCGCGCCGGTGGATCCCTACGATGCATTTCGCGGAAAATACGTCGCGCTGAGTCTGCAAACGGGAGGCGACCTCAGTTGGTCAGGTGATCCCCTCCGAGAAAACCAGCCGATTTATGTATCGTTGAGTGTAGATACCGAAGGTTTCGCCCAAGTGGATTCGCTATCGCTGACGCGTCCTGATTTCGGGGATTATGTACAGGCCAAGGTGCAATGGAATACAGCGGGTCAGACGGACGTGTCTCTGGCGTTTCCTTTTGATCGCTACTACCTCGAAGAAAGTAAAGCGCCGGAGGCCGAGCGGGTCTATCGTGAAAGTTTGCGGGAGGCGGAACGATCAACCTACATCACCGTGCGTATTAAATCGGGATTTGGCGTGCTTGAAGAACTGTATATCAACGATACGCCTGTGCATGAATTCCTTCAACGAGAGCTCCAATAAGCATCGATTGAGTCGGCAAAATCACGCGAAGTTTGACCCATCCGCCCGTCAGGCATTATACTACACGCCATTTCTACGCGGAGAGGTGTCGGAGTGGCTTATCGAGCACGCTTGGAAAGCGTGTGTACGTTAATAGCGTACCGGGGGTTCGAATCCCCCTCTCTCCGCCATCTTTTTCTGTACTAGTTTTCTCACCTAGTAGTACAGCCCATACGCCCCCATTGTCCCGGCCTGTCGTGCGATTCCGAATCGCGGAGATTCTCTGAATCTGCACGTACGGCCAAATTATTCAGCCGACGTGCAAACTCCCTGATTCGTCGCAAATCTGACAAAAAGCGGATGTGAGCAGGGTGTCACAAACCTCGGGCGGTGTAGTAGTCCAGGACTTTCGGGTTCGCGATGAAAGGCCGAAAGTCGGTGGACCACTACACAGTTGCCGGTTTTTGCGATTCCCGCCGACCTATTTGTCGACCTATTCGTAGAAGGGTATGTTGGTCGGAATGCTGGGTCCGGGGATTCTGGCGGCGTGGTCGCGTGTCGTGAGGAAGATTCCGTAGTCTCGAATGACGAAACAGATCTCTTCGTTTTGTTTGGTGAGGAAGAGATCTGTGAGGGCGAGAAAGGAATTGTACATGCTCTCACCCTTGATATTGATACCGGGTACGACGACTTCCGTCAAAGTGGCGTCTACATTGATATTTAGATCGTAGTTTTCGCTTACAATCTTCATCAAGTCCGGCCATCGAATGTTGTCGAAGATAAGACTACAGGGTTGTTGAAGGATTTCCCAGATATGGGTTTCCTTGGCAATAGCGGGCCGCTTGACGGCGACGGGCTTTTCTGCGACGACACCGACGAGCAGATTGTCGAGTACGCTCTTTCTGTCGACGGAGTCGCGCGAACCGGTGAGATACTTGAGTTCGCCTTCCATTTCGGCGAGGGACATGAGTACCTGTTCCACGTCGAAGGGCTCCGCCACGCCATTTTTAGCCAGTAGCTGGACGTGTTTCTTTTGTTTGCGCAGGCTAGTTACCTTCGCATGAAGGGCGATAACGTCCCGGGTGATTCGGGCGCGTACGAGGCGGAGATCCGCTTGGGCCAACTCGACGGCGAGTTCCGCTTTTCGAATTTCCGGGCTATGCTGTAACGCGGATTGAACAGCAGATTCGGGCGTATTCGAGGACTCACTAAGTTGCGCCAGGAGCATCGTGTCGGCCAGTTCATGAGCAGGTGGTTGCTCTTGATCAGGTTGTCCCCAGGCGGTGGATCCCATGATGAGAACGATGCATATGCAACTAAATTTTTTGATCATGACTCTTCTCCTTTAGTCGTGCCAATTTTAATGACGCAAGTAACCAGTTGTCCTTTTCATTAAGGACCAACATTGTTTCCGTTTCCATGGCGGCAAACATAGCGCCATAACAGGACGCAGCCGATTCGATATCGTCTGACTCCTCCATGTGCCAATCACCGGCTGCCTGCAGTAGTCGGACTTTTTCAGCGGGGGATGCCTCCTCGACTCGTATCGACAGGGCTTCCCAGTTATGGAGCACCTCTTCGGCTACGGGTACACCTTTGGGTTGCGCAGTAGACGATGATGTGGGCGGTATAATGGACTCACTCATGTGAGTTGTGAGTGCAGTGTCGTCTTCGGATGTCTGCATAAGTAGTGCCGTTTCGACGCCTGCGCCGTAAATGAATACCACGGAAAATGCAATGGCGGCTCCTCGAATTCGTCTACGTCGGCGGAGCAGTCCGGTCGTTTGCCCAATCATGGCATCGCGGAAACTAGCTGAGGGCCTCGGTGGATCTATATCGTCTTCGATCAATTCGAATAACGGGTCGTCATTGTGATGCATAGTCATCGTCCTCCAATCTCCTATATTCCTCTTTGAAAGCGTTTCTCGCCCGAGTGAGCAGCGATTCGACGGCTTTCTCCGATCGTTTCCACGTCGCCGAGATTTCGGCTACGGAATAGCCTTCAGTATATTTCGCCCGTAGGATGTCCGCATAATCCATGGGGATGCCCGATAGTGTCAGCCCGACCAATTCTCTCGTCTGCACGATCTCCGTGCCCCGTGCCTGATCGGTGGCTGAGTGGTCGTATGCAATCTCCTCGGTATTGCTCCGTCGCCATTTTCGGCGATGATTCAGGAGTGTATTTTGTGCGATCCCGAAGAGCCAGGCTTCAAATGATCCTCTGTTCGGATCGAATTGACGTATCTTGCGAACCGCTGTCATCCAACTCTCCTGCACGACTTCCTCCGTTCGTTGCACGTGACGTCCCGCCCGCAGAAATACGAAGCCGTAGAGTCGATCAAAGTACCTGTGATAAAGGTCACGCCAAGCCGCCTCGCTTCCGATACGCGCAGCGTCAGTGAGTCCGGCTTCGTTCCTTTTATCGTGAGCTTGGGTCAATTCCATTCCTCGCATCTATGAGGTTTCTTGTCGCGAAGAGGGGAAATCCTTCGCGAGTTCGATATTTCCAGTGCAGCATCCGGCTGAGTGTACACCGGGCTACTTGGTGGGGGTGTTGTGCATCGCATTTATTCATCGGCAATGTTATCATTGTCTATTCTGATTCGCCCTGTATGTTTCTTTGGTGCCAAAATCTATCAAAAAGTCATCGAATCATCAATAAGTTGCATATCCGCTGCACGGAAATGGAGTCACTGGGGGATCGCATAGGCTAAGCCAATGAAACCCAATCACTTAACCCCGTTGCACAAAAATCGTGCGTGGGGGTTCGAATCCCCCTCTCTCCGCCATTTCAACCAAGGAATTTTACGATCAATTGACATTGGGAATTTGATTGAGTGTGTAATACGCGTCGTTGTGCAAAAGTGATTCACCATCGACGGACATTACGCCCACAGCATTCAACTCGTGAACGTAGATTTCCCGCAGGCCATCTACTGTTAGTCGCACGCTTTTGCGGTCGGCACTCACGGTTGCCTGTGTTATGTTCAACTCTCTCGAGTCGATTTCCGGGCTTCCGTAATCTTGATGGTAGGTGTAGGTATAACTCGACATCGTGTATGAGCTTGGAGCCGCGGCGCTTTTCAAATCTATCGATTTGGTGAACCGGAGTGTGAATCCGTCTGGTTCGGCAGACATGCTTAGGATCTCAAACGGCGTTTCGCCCGTCCACACCAAACGTTCCAGACCGTAGGAAGTGCTACCTGTCGAATTCCACCCTCGATTCGTCTCTCCAACAATCATCGAACCGTCCGCACCCCATGCCATTCGAACAACTGCTGACTGAAACCCTTTTCTGAATGGGAAACATGCGCCCTGATACTTGCCTCCGACCTTTTCCAGAAAAACGCGATTGATTCGGGCCATCGTAAAATCCCCGACAAACATCTGCCCCTCGAATGGGCCGAATTTCCCGCCGGTAGCATCATTAGCGATATCTGTCGCGCTCATTCCCATTTTCCGATACGGAAACCAGATTGCGGGCGGCTTGAACGCGGGAATGTTTTCTAAGGCTTCCGCAAGGGGGACCTTCGAGAGAATCTGACCCGGATGTTCCAAAGGAGATTCGGGTTGTCGCGCATGTTTTAGCGAATCCACATGTCCGAAAAAAGCACCTGGTCGCATGTGGTGCAACGACCCCGTCGGCACCCAATTCCCCTGTTGGTCAGTGAAGAACATATCCCCAAGGTTATTTGCTCCGAGTCCACATGGCGATCGCATTCCTCCGCAAATTGGAATCAACTTCCCGCCCTCGTCGAGCATCATCCCCCACCCGCGCCAGTCGTCCGTTGCCGTAAGTTTCACTCCGATTGTTTGATTCAACGTCAACCACAGTCGCCCGGCCCCATCTCGTTTCGGTCCGAATGCGTACTCATGATAATTCCCCGTTATGCCCCAATTGTTCGCAACGGTCAAATATTCATCAATAATGTCATCACCGTTGGTATCCCTGAGACGCGTCAATTCACTGCGCTGCACCGTCAGCAGATCCGCACCGTCCACTAGAACTCCCAGCGGTTCATGCAATGCACTCGCAATCTGTTTGAATGAAATATCAATAGGCGGTTCGTCATACACCCCATCTACCAACCAAACCTCCCCCTTCCGAATCGCTACTGCCACACGCCCATCCGGCAACACGTCCAGTCCGCCTACTTCGAAGGGCACACCCTTCGGAGTAGGCAGCGTCACGATACGGTAGTAGTCGTTTTCTTCGTCACCATATGCCGGCACTACCAGCGTGTACATTAATATGCTTAATAATATTTTCATCAATCCAAATTCCAATTCAGTTCTACTGTCATACTTCGACTCGAAGGCTGCACCACAAATGGAATAGCATTTGCTGCACCGGACCGCACGTATAGTACTGTTTTGCGATCACCCGCTATCGTAAAACGCCGCACAATCTGACCATTTTTCCGAACTCGCACCAGCTCCTCAACAGATATCAATTCATCTTCTAACGCGATGGAGTATACGAATGTAGGCAACCCTTCATCGTTCAATCGATATCCAAGAAAATGATATCCCGCCTCCCTACCCAATACGCCGGATGCTTTTGGAGTCACTCCGATGGGCATACCCTTCGACACAAGAAAACGCTCCTCACTCAACGGTTCAGCTTCTGGCGAGAAGCGATCCGACCAGGTCGACTCTGCATCGATAAATCGCCCGCGCCAGGCCATCGCCAGTCGACAATTCAATGCATCAAACGCTATATGCACACCCTCTGGATATCCCACCGCGATTGCATGTGTACCCACGTCTTTCATGAACGTGCGAAGGATGATAGGCTTATCCGTAGGTACGAGTTCGTAGTTTCCGTTGTCTTCCATCCCGATCGGTAACCGAGTTTGGTCGATTTCGCGGAGGTAAATCCAGAGCGCTTCAATCTGCTTATTCGCGTCGCCTCCGAAAACCTTTCTAAACGTACTCTTACCGTCCTCAAAGAACGTCGGCATTCGCGTACCAGGGCGCAACTCCGCAGGATCCAGTAAATACTCCTTAAACCACGACGGTTGAATTCGTTCCGGCACGGTCGCTAGGTCGATCGCCGGAATTCCCAGCGACTTTGCACCATACAAATTGTGACAGCTTACACACCCAAAACCCTCTGTTCCCATCAACTGTCGCCCATACATATTCCGATGATGATGTTCCAATCCCGATACATCGATTGGTAGCGCATCCGGATTTTTGTCCGCTTTCGAAAACGCATCCACTAAATGCGCGACATTCTCCTCGCCAAATTGCGGCATCCGCGTCGCCATGTATGGTCGCACGGTTCCGTCACTCAGCAGCACACTCGACAATCCGTTTTCGGTCAATTTCGCGCCAATGCCGGTCAATGTGGGAGGGATTCGTCCTTCGTCCCCGAGATCGGCTTCGATAGTAGCGGAGAAATATGGATTGCGTCCAGACTCGATTCCGCCGACGCCATCGCGTTCGTGACACGCGTAGCAATTGAGCGAAGCGAGGCGGGATTCGATCTCGTCTTTTTCGTCACGCGCGCCGGGTTCTGTTAGAAACATTCTAATTGATTCTCGTTGGCGTTCTGATAGGTTGTACCATGCTGTTCTTGGTATGGGCCCGATGGATAAGCATCCGGCACTCAGGTCGTTTTTTGGATACAACGTATAGGAGTAGACTTTGGCTTCATCGCTCTGAATGGTATGGCATCGTGCGCATCCAATTAGGTCGAATAGCCTCTCTCCTGTTCTTGCTTTTACTGCATCTATCTGGAAAGGCAACTTTTCTACGAGGGGTGCCGATGAATCCGTCAGAAGATATGCCGCAATATCCTTCGCTTCACCAGGACTCAATTTCATATTCGGCATTCTGCCGGAAGGTCGAATGTTATGCGGGTCGAGCAGAAATGCTGATAGCGAAGTATAATTTGTTTTCCTACGCTGGTCGGGAAGCGGCACACTCGGCAATTTTACATCGGGATACGTTACTGCCCGATCACTGAAATCATCGTCGCTCCCGACCCGCACGGTGGGTTCACGGCGAGGCGCATGGCACGCCACGCAACCGACGGAATGAAATAATTTTTCGCCGCGCATTCGGGCTTCGCGTTCGAAATTTTCATTGCCGTCCGGCCGAAATGTCTCGCCTCGAGACATGAAGTAATGGAGTATTTGTTCCACGGTTTCGTCGCGGTCTGCTTTACTTAATGCTGCAAAGAGATCTGGCATCGTCGTGCCGGGTTTAGTCTGGTGCGGGTCTGATAACCAATCGCGCAGGTAGCCCGGCGAGATTCGCTCGGTTACGGTCGTGAGGTCTGGGCCATTCTTGGTGTAATGTCGTCCGCTTACCTGGTCATGGCAGTTCATGCACCCTAGTTCTCGATACAGAACTCGACCTGCTGCGACACTGGGCTTGCCATCAGCTTTCTCGGCCAAGCGTTCGGCACCAGGGATGATAGGCGGGTTTTGCGCGTGAGTGGTTAGCGTACTGACAGTCGCAATGCTAGCAATCAGAAGTTGGCGGAAACCTATCATAGTGCAGCGCTAATTCCGCGCTTTTTCGAGCAGATTAATCCATGGCCCGACGTAATGTCCGTTATCGTGGAAGGTTCTTCCACTCACTAGATTCTCATCGATCACACAGGGCTCATTTACGTAAATCCCACCGCAGACCTCGAGGTCGAATTGACATTTCGCGACAGTCGCCATTCGCCGACCACGCACGCAATCTGCCCGCGCAGGAATCTCAACGCCATGACAGACGCTCGCGATCGGCTTGTTGGTTTCGAAAAAATGCTTCGTCATTGCTATCAGATCTGGATGGTCTCGAATATACTCCGGCGCACGCCCACCGGAATACATAATTCCTGCATATTCTTCCGGAGCGACATCCTCAAAAGCGATGTCGGCTTCAAGCGTGTAACCTTCCCATTCTTTGGTAATCGTCCATCCGGGCTTCACCTCGTGCATGACCATTTGATATAGACGTTTCTCTGGCGCCGCCACGACCGGCTGGAAACCTGCCTCCTGCAATCTGTAATACGGATACATTGTGTCCAGTGTTTCCGACGCGTCCCCGATGATTATCAGCACCTTTTCCATGATTATGCGATTCCTTTTACAAGTTTGTCCAAATATTCACGTGATCGGTTCAGCGCGCGGGTCACTTCTGCCGCTGTGGGTAAAATCGGAATCCCACGTGGTACTGGATGCATAAAAATTGAAGTTCGCCCGGAATAGTTCGTATCTTTCAGTGCCTTCACGATCGGCCGGAAGTCCAGCGGCCCATATCCGGGCAATTGCTTCATTTCCTGAACCTTTGGTATTTTCACATGACATCCCATCCCGTGTTCCCAGGCGTAGAAGTGTTTCATCCCCGGCCCTAAATCACGGATTAAGTTCGCGAGTAACGCAGAGTCCTGAGGTAGATGGTATGGGGCGAACGCGATTCCTAGACGTTCGGAATTCGACATTTCAGCGAGGTACTTCAGCGAATCGGGGCTCTCGATGAGTTGATTGTTGTGATTTTCGATAGCGATTGTCACGCCTAGATCTTCGGCGACCGCAACATGCGGCTTCATGGACTCTACAAATTTCCGCACACGCTCTTTCAACGTGGCTCCCTCAACATTCCCGGAACCCGTCACCATCAAGTCCCCACCGAGCGCTTTGACAATTTTCATTTCATCTTGTAAACCGTATGGGCCCAAATCGTATCGGGTGATCATTCCCATGCGAGAGCCATGCTTGCGAAGTTTTTCGGCAAAGACGTGGTGACCCATTTCATCAATCTGTTCTCGTTGATTTCCGTGTACTCGCGGCCACAAGTCAATTTCCGTGGCGCCGATTTTCGTCACTTCCGGCAGAATCACGTCCAGCGACAATTCGCCGTATAGACATGATGCGAGATTGTATCGTAGTGCAAATTTTGATTCTGCGGTAATCGGTTTGAATCCGGTCGCTAAACCTATCGCCGTGATCGACGAGGCCGCCAGGAACGAACGTCGGGGAATTTTGCTCTTTTTTGAAGAGTCTGGTTTCACACTTTTCGCCTCCGCAACGGAATCCATTCGGAAACACATTGTACCAATAATCAGTTTGAGGTTGTTATATGAATGGCGGTCGACTTTTTTTCAATTCTGACAGGCTATTTTCGAATAATTGCCGAAATATGGATTTGTCAGTAACATAGCCGAATGCGTCTCTATAGTGAATTTACGTGCAGGGTTCGGTGCGTTTTCAACGTTAGGCTGATATTTTTGACCCTACGCGAGCTTGCTGAGCTTCGACTCCACTACTGATTAAAACGATGAGTGCTGTCAGCAAAGCGATTCGAGAGTGGCGCATCATGCATCTCCTCTTAGTCATTTTGGTCTGTGGTAACAATTTGTCGGTCTCTCCTGCGGCTCACCGTTAAGACGCTTGACTCAGGAAGGTTCTTCGCCCGGCGCGACGTTCTGAAAGGCCTTGTTCACCGCCAGGATCTTGGGTGCGATCATAACGCTCCAGGCGACGAGGGAGACTGTCGGTATCCAGAAAGGCAGTAACGCGAAGGCGGCGATCCATCCAGCGACGAAGATTACTGCACGCACTAGCGCGATACGTATACGTCTATTCACGTTGTCTTTGGGATTGTTGCCTGTCCTCTGATCGAAGAAGGCGGGTTTCAAGAACCAGCCGTTGCCCAGTAGCATGGTGAGGAAGAGGATCCAGGGCCTGCTCCGGCCGTCAAGATTTGCTGCGTCGTCCAATGACGCATCAGGCGCGTCGGACGGTTTCCCCAGTTCGGCCCGCACACTCTCCCACACGTGCGTAGCGGTCGGCCTGCCTGTGGCGCCGCCGGTGTTCTGACGGCTCGGACGACTTCGCCACCGGTACAACACACGTCCTTCGCGGCTGAATGCGAGTACTCCCGGCTGGAAGTATCCTTTGGGATGCGAGATCCATCTACTCTTCTGTGCGGGTGAGTCGGCGGCATGTTGCCAAATAAAGAGCGAGAGCCAGTCGCGGTCGCTGCATTCGGCCAGGATTTCCTGGTGCGGATCGCCGACGTGATCGAAGCCTGTTTCCCAATGCTCCTGCGCGTTGAGCGCCAGTGAGTGCGGTTCACTGGTGACGGCGTAGATTTCGCCACCTGCCTCACGAATCGCATCGACGATACCTTCATGCTGATAGCCACGCAGCTCGCGGCGGCATGGAGGTCACCAAAAGCCACGGTAGAAGACAAGAACCACGAAGGCATGATTGGCGGCTACGGTATCGAGCCAACCCTTTCGAACGCCCTTCGGTGGATCGAGCAGCGGGGCCGGCGAGCCCAGGCTGGGGGGTGTTTCTTCAAGATGAACGACATCAAAACCATCGCTCGAGGGGCTAAGCTCGAAGCGTTCCCGTAGACACACCTCCTGCCCATCCGGACTCCCGCACAGAATCAGTTGGAGCTCGCGAGCAGCCTCGGCTGAACCTCGCTCACCAATGTCATCGGGATCGACAATCCCGGTCAACTTGAAGTCGCTGCCGCGTTCCTGGGAGAACCAAGCCCGGGCGGCCTCGGCTTCCGCAGCCAATACATCCGGAATAATCTCTTCTATTCGAGGCATGATTCAATCTCCATTCCATTTGTCATTGTATACGGCCTTTGAATCTTATTGCGAAGGTATAGAAAACCGTGGAGCCGTCGGCTATATCTCAATGTGCGTCGGAATGATTCGATTTATCACTCTCGTCGTCGGTGATTACCTGTCCCCGGGCGTGGCGCGCTACTGCTCGCTGCCAGGGCCATTGGGCGACCGTAATGTCTCTGCGCTGAAAACTAATGAGGGTCAGGACGAAAAAAACCAATGCAATTCCAGCCAATATAGCCACATCGTTGAATTGAACACCTCTGAGAAACAGATTGGCACTTGAATCAAAATAATGGAACAGAAAAATGGGTCTAATCACTTCTAACGAATCGACGCTTCGCGCCAGCATTTCCCCGAGATAGCTGGCAACAAAAACAACTGTGGTCGCCATGGATGCGATCCGTCGATTCGGCATGGAGGCACTAAAAAATAGTCCAATCATTAGGATAGCCATCGTTATCGGAAAGCAACTGAGGACGGCGATAAAGAGCTGTGCAGACGTAACGTCCACGGCTATAGAGTTTTTCATCCAGATGAGGGCAATCACGCTGCAAATTCCGGCCAACACCAAAATTTCCAAAATAACAACTGCCAAAGCGATGGACTTTGTAGTTACGATATGCCAACGCCTCAAGGGCATCGTTACAACAAGTTCCAGTGTTCCCCTGTCTTCTTCGCCGGAGAGAGTGTCCGAGCTACTGATGATGACGAAGACCCCCAACATGACGACGAAGTTAAGGATTACGGATGAGGCGATGATCCCTTCGAATGAACCCATGTCCACCCCCATCGTCTGATAGAAAGAGATGTCAGCCAACACCCCTATTTTATCGGCAATTTGAGGATAAATCGCGATATACAGCACGCCGAATAAGGACAGGCCGCTGCCCCAGCCAAGGACTGCACCCCACCGGGAGAACAGTTCGTGTCTGAGCAGATTAAGCATGGTTGACTCCTTCATGCCGGCCCTCATAGAAGGCCAGAAATATTTCTTCCAGTGAGACAGGCAGCGTTTCGATATCTTCGATGCCGTAGCGCGCTGCCAACTCCATAACCTTATCCAAACCGTCTCCGATTTCCAGCGTAACGACCTTTCCGTCACGCCCCGTTTCGGTCACTCCATTGGTGCTGAAAATATCTGTCGGAGGCAATTCTCGAAAGCGGATTTTCAGTCGCTTGAACTGTTGTTTGGTCAACGTCTCCACTTGTTCTGTCTTAATCAGCCGCCCTTCACGAATTATACCGACTCGGTCGCACACGGCCTGCACTTCGGGTAAGTTGTGGGATGAAAAGAAAACGGTACGGCCTTCATCTTTCGCTTCTTGTACCAATTCCAGCACCACTTGCTGCATAAGTGGATCTAAGCCCGATGTTGGTTCATCCAACACCAACAAGTCAGGCTTGCCCATAAACGCGGCGATGATACCAACCTTTTGCTTGTTGCCGCGCGAATACGTTTTCATTTTGCGAGTAGGATCGAGATTCAGACGCTCGTAGAGCTGCAGACGAAACGCGTCGTCCACCACATTCGCGCGTAACGATGCCAACAGGCACAGAAACGCATGGGCTTTCATTCCAGGATAGAGGCTAAGTTCACCCGGCAGGTACCCGGTTCGCTCCCGAATGCTAATCCCCTGTCGTTGACAATCCAAACCAAAAATGGTGGCGCTGCCGGAGGTAGGCCGAATTACATCCAGAAGCACTCTCTGAGCTGTCGTCTTGCCAGCCCCATTTGGCCCCAGGAAACCAAATACTTCCCCCGTTTGCACCTGCAGATCGACATCAATGATGCCCGGGTGATGACCGTAGTATACCGTCAGCCCATTGGTTTCGATGATATTCTCATTCATGATTCAACCATGGGCAAGAATACGCCATCGTTGAGACCGGGTACTCGATCGATTGCTTCAAAACTGCAAGCTTGTTCAAATACCACCATCTGTGCCAATCCTCTCATTAGTATGGTCAAAAAAATCTCAGCCCAACTTCTATTGTACACTGTGCATCCCGAAACCTGATCCGCGTTTGTTTTCTGGCATCCGGCTGCCCTTCGATCATAGTGATGATGTAGTCCGCCAACATAAGTAATTGCGATAACATCACCTTCTTCTGTGTTCTGCGTATCCCTGCCCGCTATCGCGTCCCTTTCTCGAAGTAGATACTTCGGCAGTGTTTCCCACGGAAAGGCTTCGATAACCTGTAATGATGACCATGCAGCGGCAGGATGCTCGGTTAGGTCGAAACGGCTAGCAAAAAGGAGCGGAGAGAGTAGCAAATGAGGGTCTGTCGCGGAAATTTGGTTCCCGCAAGACCCCACCCTAAGTCGTTACGTTTCAACCAGTACGAGTTTTCGGGATGGACAGTGCGGCGCAGATCATCGCATCATCAAAGTACACCGCATCGACGAACTGGATAGCTGCATCCTCACTCCGATTCTCGCTCTTCGAACTGGTTTACTGTAAATCGTACCCTCAATTTTGTACTCGGTTCATCACGTCTATGTATTTGCACCCATCATTTTTGACCCTACGGCGAATTCGTCTGCCCAACTATCAGGAATCGCCTCGTTGATATCGCTCCAATTCTTCGGGATCGTAACCCGTGTCTGTATCGATGAGGTCGTCCTTCATGAAATCGTTCTCGGGTTCGATGTAAAGTGCTTTGTCGAGAAGTCTGCGAATCACCAATTGAAGCGCGCGATCTAGTAGTGTTCTGTTTCTTGAAGCGCTAGTCGCTAACCAAATTTGAAGTTTCGCGGCGCGCGCTCGTTTACGAAACGTCTTTTCTGCGTCCTTCATTTCAAGACGCTCCCACAGTAGCGAGTTTGTTGATGCGGCAGGGGATCCCTTTTAGATGCGGTATGCCCTGTTCCCGATCCAGATAGTCTTCGTCGTCGGGGCATAGTTGTGCGTCCGCATGATCCATCGCGCCGGAGAGAAATCCGATGCCCTGTTTCGTTTCGGGTTTCCACCAGCCGTGAGGAATTCGAACGAGCCCGTCGGGCATCGCGTCTTTTACGGCGACCTGAATCTTGATTCTGCCTGTCGGGTTTTCGACTTCCACCCACTGTTCGGCTTCGATGTCTTGCTCGATCGCCGTCGCCGGGCTGACAAATAACGTGGGTTCGGGTTTTCTTTTCCGCATCTCGGGGATGTGTCGATGCCCCGTCTGAAAATACTCGTCCTCTCGCACGCCGGTAAACATCATGAGTGGGTATTCCGGATTCACAGGTGGGTCTTCCCTGAAATAAGGGAGCGGATCGAAACCAAGATCCTTGAGTATCGAAGAGCTTAGTTCCACTTTTCCGCTTGGCGTTGCAAAACCGACTTTCTCGTACTTCTTGAACTCGGGTTTGGCGAAATAGACTTCCTGAGTTTCGGAAAATTCCTTAAACTTCATGCCCGTACCCTCAAGCCGGTAGTCGTAGAACTCTTCCAAGGTCGCCCATGGGACCACCTCGGGGCGGTCAATCGACTCGGCGATACGTTTCCAGAATTCAAACGTACTTCTCGCTTCTCCCGGCGGCTCCATCGCTTGTTGCGAGGGCCGATAGGTGGACATCCATCCGAATCCGTCCATCAACCACGGCCGCTCCAGCCAACTGTCGCCCGGTAGAATGTAGTCTGCCAATTGAGCGGTGGGGGTCATGAATTGTTCGTTGACCACAACGAGATCCTGGTTCATCATCGCCTTGATGATGAGCGGCATGTTGGCGTAACTCATCACGGCATTATTGCCCAGTACGAAAAAGGCCTTGACCGGATACGCGCCTTCGCCTGCCATCGCGCGAAATGTCGCCGAAGGCGTGGCCATGTAACAACCCATCACCTGATTCGGGTACTCGATCCCCCACACGCGTTTCATGAGTTTGCGAAAGGGTGCTTGACCGCGATAGGTGAAGGCCGGATGGGCGTCCGATCCCAGCTGCTTGGCTTTTTGTTCTTCGGACAATATTTCGTGCATCTCGATTTCAGATTCGGAGATGATATCCGGATTGAATCCTTGCAGAGTTTCTCCGCCGGGAACGTCTACGTAACCGCAGACGGAACGCAGAATACCCTGGAGGCGAATGGCGGATGTGCTGTTGCGTTGCATGTCCGTGATGGGCGTCCAAGGAATGATCGAGGGCCCACTCGTCGCGTACATGCGCGCCGCCTCTTTGATCAGTTCCGGCTCGCAGCCCGTCAGTTTCGCGACGCGGTCGATTGGAAACTCATCGACCCTCGTGCGCAATTCATCAAAGCCAACCGTCCACTGGTCCACGAATTTTTTGTCGTACAGTTCTTCGTCAAGAATCACCTTGAGCCAGCCGAACATCATCGCTGCGTCACTACCCACTTTGAGGGGAAGCCAAATATCTGCAAGCTCCGCGTTCTCGCTTCGGCGGGGATCGGTCACGATCAGCTTGGCACCACGAGCCTGTGCCCTGCGAATCTGATTGTAGATCGGCACCCAGCTATGACGCTTCGGATTGTGTCCCATAAGCACGATGCAGTTGGTATTGCCAAAGTCTGCCATTGGAAACCATCCATAGGTCAGCCGATTGATGGCTGCGGTATTACCCGCGCAGAGCGCTACGCCGCTGATCCAATTGGGAGACCCCACATGATTCATGATTCGTCGGCCAAGACCGTGATCCGTGGCTGTGTTCCACTGACTCGTGGAGACGGCCCACGCTTCGGGTCCGTGCTCGGCGATGACCCCCTTCAACCTTTTCCCGATATCGGTCATCGCCTCATCCCAACTGACCCGTTCCCACTTTCCCGAGCCGCGCTCGCCCACTCGCTTGAGGGGATGAAGAATGCGGTCGGGGTGCGCAAAACCCTTGGGAGCGACGATGCCCTTCATGCAAATGTTGTCTTTGAATATGGGATTATCCGATGAGCGGACCCGTACCACGCGCCCGTCCTTGACTTCGGAAACGACACTGCAGGCGATGTCGCAACTCGCGCATAGCGTCTTTTTGATTTCGATTCCAGCCTTATCTGCGCGTGGCGTAGATAAGGCTGCTTCAACGTCGGTAGGGTCAAACGGTGCGATGCCAGGCATGTGGAGTCTCCATATAGTCCAAAATTAGGACTTGTAAGTTTCCTTTTTGGACACTATAATGTATCTTGAGTCGAAAGTAAAGCCCGCCGAGTGAATTTGGTACAGTTCCGACCTTGGATGCAAGCGGGCCATAACGTAACGAAGGGGGAACGCGAGATGAAATGGGATGCACTGGTCGACGAGCAATGTTCCGTGGCACGAACTTCCGCCGTGCTGGGTGACCGATGGACCTTAGTCATACTGACCGAGTGCTTTCTCGGCGTGAATACCTTCGAGGCTTTCCGGAGCCGACTCGATATTTCTCGGACTACGCTGACCAATCGCTTACAGCAGCTCCAAGAACACGGCATCTTGGTACAGGTGCCCTATCAGGAAAAACCCACGCGCAATAAATACAAGCTGACTGAGAAAGGCCGCGAGCTTTATCCGGTAATCGTTACTCTCGCTGATTGGGGCGACAAGTATTATTCGGACGACGCCGGTCCGCCGATATTGCGTAAACATACGAAATGCGGACATGACTTTCACGCCGTGTTAGGCTGCGCAGAGTGTGGAGAAGAAATCGATCTTCGCCAGGTTACAGCGCGCAAACGTCCAGAAAACTCGCAGTATCCGCCCGTCCTACGTGGCCCTGTCGGGTAGGACCAATCTCACCACGGAGCCTGTCCGTCCCGAAAACTGATCCGCGTTTGTTTTCAAGCATCACGCAGCTCTTCGTTCGTAGTGATGATGTAGTCCGCCGACATGAGGAACGGCGACAACATTTCCATCTTCTGTGTTGTGAATCTTTCGGTCGGCTGGCGCATCCATCTCCAAGGACTGATGGACGCTGTAGCGATTGTTGTACTCGCAGTAGGATTTCTGGACACGGTGTAGATGTCCTTCATTGAGAATAACGACCCTGTCCAGACACTCTCGACGAATACTGCCGTTGAGCCTTTCAGAATATGCGCGTAGGGTCAAAAAACTCAGCCTAACGCTTCGGGGCTTGCAATTAGAGAGTATACGCGAATTTGAGTAGGGAACTTTGGGCCTTCGATCTTCTGCTCCTAGTTAGAAATCACCATCTCGAATCACAGGATATCCTGTGACTGACACAGGAGGTCGGGAAATCCCTTGTTAGAAATCTTCAACCCAGGGATGTATTGAAGCCACCTAATCGGCGGTCGTGTAGAGAGGCAGCTACCTTTGGGTTCGCAGCACCAAAGGTTAATCTAAGTCTACGATTTGAGAGTAACTCAACGACCAACTAACTCGTCGACATGAGTGGCTTCAAAGTCCATTGACAAAAAATTCGAAATAGGGAAGATAGTGCTGTTTCTACTACTCGTTGGGGTAACACCCAACGAGCTAGATCACAGGCGTTGATAGGCAACAACTTACGCGGATGAAATGTGACACAGAAAGTGGCACACTTGGAAGTCTGTTGACAAAAGAAAAGGACTCACAAAGGTTGTAAGTCCTTTTCAATAGCGTAGTTAAATTGGTAGCGGGGGCAGGATTCGAACCTGCGACCTTTGGGTTATGAGCCCCACGAGGAGGATCTGCATAACTCGTTTAATATCAGGTAACTAGCGATATGTCCAACACTTAGCAATTTCGGGTTTGCCTGCCTATGTGGCATATATGGCATATGTTCTCCGAAAATAGTGACACACTTTGTGGCACAGTTACAAGCCAATCAAAACGCGCAAAACACCAACAATCGGCTAGGCTTATTTTTTCGATCGTACGAGTACTTGATTGTGCAGAAACTTTATTTGCTTCTCTTACTCGCTTTGCATTGGAAAAGACTTCAGAAGTATATTGGCGCGCTGCTTGAAATCTTTCTCCGTTAGTGAAGGATTGGTTAGGCTTTCGAGGAGAAAGCCACGAGCGAGGCTGACGAGGATGCGTGCGATTTCTTTCGGTCGCTTGTAGCGAAGTTGCTTCAAATCTAGTGCTAAAGTATCAACTACTGTCTGTTCCCATGCATTGTAGAGTCTTGCCAATTCGGGCTTACGGGTAGCGTAAAGAATGAGTTCCTGTTCCACCTTCGTTACGGTCTTCCCTGCAAGATCTTCCGCAACTACATTTGCGATATTGGACAGGAGCCTGTTCTTTGTCATCTTCTTATTCGGCTGCCGCCCCGTCTGCTCCAGGTAATCGTCCACGGTACCGAGATGGTGTTCGAATGACTTGAAGATGAGCTCGTCCCGAGTTGGAAAGTGATAACTCACGACGCCGTGCGAAACGCCGGCTTCCTGTCCGACTCGACGGTGCGTCACTGCGTCAACCCCTTCCTTTGCGATCGTTTGAAGGGCGGCATCGAGAATCTGTTGCCGTTTTCGCTTCCCTGCGCTTAATTTCATAATCCCTCGTAGTGGTGTGCGTTACTTTCACTTTTTATCAATTATAGGCTAATTGTTCTGGGAGGTCAACGAAAACTTGACATTTGTCCAAATTTAGTATACTTTACATTTGTCCAAAAAATGGACCTACACCAATGCTGTGTACGAAGCGGAAAGTTACTCAAAAAAATGAAAGGTCTGCACATGACTAACCCAAATATTTCCACTCAGATCAACTCGGTCGCGTTCAAAGCCACCATTATCGCGCTCGCCCTAGGCATCATTTCACTCTTTTTACCGTTGGGTTCACCGGGCGCAACGCAAGAAGAAGCGGCAGAATGGTTGATCAATGACCTCACACTTTACATGATGGGCTGGATTGTACAAATTATTCTGATGTTCTGCACCACGACCATATTTGTAGGAGCAGCATGGCAGATTTATTCGACGAATCCGCTACGGTCACTATTGTTGTGGTCGCTGACGGGTGTATCATTTATAGCGTTTAGTATCACGAAATTCATTGCCGTTTGGTCGGTTCCCCTTAGCGCGCGATCGCTCGCGGCCGGGAGCGAAACGCGTGACTCGGCCGAAGCGTTTCTATTGGCGACCAATCCGTCCGTCTCGTTCGGACTCGCGCCCACATTGGATTTTCTAGGGTTTCTGATTTACGGGGTCATGGGTATTATTCTTTTTCGTCCTCTCCTCCGCCTCTCGACTAGCGCCAAAGTCGCGGCCGTTTCGCTTTTCGTCTACGGAGTCGTCATTTGTCTGATCCTCGGTGTGGCTGTGACAGCAATCATTTCCCAGAGCGATATTTGGGGATATGCTGATTCTTCTTCGTTCATTTTTATTGTAGCCATTGTCGCGCTGCTTATCCGATTCAAAAGTCAAATCAATCCTGCGAACGATTAGGAGACTTTCTCTATGAATAAGAAATCCATCACGCGAAGAGATTTTCTCAACGGTGTGGCCATCGGTGTTTCTGCATCGGCAGTGCTGCCCTTCGTTTCTGCTCCCGCGTTTTCCCAAGAGTCTGGCACGTCGGAGGTCTATCCACCTCTCCGGACAGGTATGAGAGGGAGTCATCCCGGTTCCTACGAAGTGGCCCACAAACTCGCTTGGCAGGGCGAGGCGCCGCAGACGTTTGATGATACCGGCGAAGAATACGATCTGGTGGTGGTCGGAGCAGGAATCAGTGGTCTCGCCGCCGCGACTTTCTTTCAACAGAAGCGAGGGAAGAAGCAGCGGATTCTACTCCTGGATAACCACGATGACTTCGGAGGTCATGCCAAACGGAATGAGTTTGAGAGTCAGGGGCAGATGCTGCTTGGCATTGGAGGCAGTGTCTTTTTGGAAGACCCGCAGAATTACAGCAAGGTGTCCAAGCGTCTCTTGAAAGACATCGGCATTGACATCAAGAAACTCGGACAAAACCAAGATCCCGAGTACCCGCTTACAACCATGGGCCAAGACACCGGACTTTTCATCAAGGCCGGTGACAACAAAGGGAAGACTGTGGTCGGCCGATGGCTTGCGGCGTTTCATGGGAAAGGGGAATACAAATCGCTCGTCAATCAGCTTCCGATTCCACAAGAGGAACGGGACAAACTCGTTAAATTTTTTGGCGGCAAGTGGGACTATCTCATCGGGTTTTCCCTACCCGAACGCATGGATTACCTCAAGTCAACGTCCTATCTTGAGTTTCTTACCGACAAGGTGAGACTGGCTCCGGACACCGCCCGGATTTTTGATGCATTGATACGCCCTAACTTTGGCGTGGGTGTCGACGGCCTTTCGGTACAGGAAGCAATCTTCACTGGTATGCCCGGTCTCGAGTCCGTGGGTTGGCTTTGGGACTTGGCAGCGAAAGCATTGATCGATTTCGACAATCTCTACGAAGGTTGTTTTTTCCCCGATGGCAACGGCTCCGTGCCACGGCTCCTCATACGCAATCTGATTCCATCGGTCGCCGAAGGAAATTCGATGGATGA